>NZ_LSIX01000645.1:0-1587 GCF_001556475.1 Methylobacterium sp. CCH5-D2
GCGCGGTGATCAACACGGCCGCCTACACGGCGGTGGACAAGGCCGAGAGCGCGGTGGCCGAGGCCTGGCGGCTCAACGCGCTGGCGCCCGCCTACCTCGCCGCGGAGACGGCGCGGGCCGGGATCCCGCTCGTCCACGTCTCGACCGACTACGTCTTCGACGGGGAGACCCCCGGCCCCTACTGGCCGGACGACCCGATCGACCCGCAGAGCGTCTACGGCGCCAGCAAGGCGGCGGGCGAACTCGCCGTGCGCACCGCCAACCCGCGCCACGCCATCCTGCGCACCGCCTGGGTGGTGAGCCCGCACCGGGCGAACTTCGTGAAGACCATGCTGCGGCTCTCCGCCGAGCGCGACGGCCTCAACGTCGTCGCCGACCAGCACGGCTGCCCGACCTCGGCCGCCGACCTCGCCGCGGCGCTGAAGACCGTGACCCTGCGCCTCGTCGCGGACGCGTCGGCGCCGACCGGCACCTTCCACTGCGTCAACGCGGGCGAGACCACGTGGCACGGCTTCGCCGAGGCCATCGTGGCGGGTGCAGCCCGGCGCGGCGGCCGGAGCGTGCCCGTGTCGGGCATCCCGACCTCGGCCTACCCGACACCGGCGCGGCGACCCGCCAACTCGGTCCTCTCGACCGAGACGCTGGCCCAGGCCTACGGCATCACCATGCGCCCCTGGCAGGCGGCGCTCGACGACATTCTCGACCGGCTCGTCGGCCCGGTCGGCACCGGAGTTTGAGGATGAAGGGGATCGTTCTGGCCGGAGGTTCCGGCACGCGGCTGCACCCGGCGACGCTGTCGATCAACAAGCAGCTCCTGCCGGTCTACGACAAGCCGATGATCTACTACCCCGTATCGGTGCTGATGCTCGCCGGAATCCGGGATATCCTGATCATCTCGAGCCCGGAACACCTCGGCAACTACCAGCGCCTGTTCGGCACCGGCGAGCAGTTCGGCCTGACCTTCTCCTACGCCGTGCAGCCCCGGCCCGAGGGCCTCGCCCAGGCCTTCATCATCGGGCGCGACTTCGTCGGCGCGGACGACGTCGCGCTGATCCTCGGCGACAACCTGTTCTTCGGCGCCGGCATGGGCGAGATGCTGGAGCGCGCCGCCGCCCGCAAGGCCGGCGCGACCGTGTTCGCCTACCATGTCGAGAACCCGCAGGCCTACGGCGTGGTCACCCTCGATCGGGCGGGCCGGCCCCTGCGCCTCGTCGAGAAGCCATCGGAGCCCGAATCCACCTGGGCGGTCACGGGCCTCTACTTCTACGACAACCAAGTGCTCGACATCGCCGCCGACGTGAAGCCCTCGCCCCGCGGCGAGCTGGAGATCACGAGCGTCAACGAGGCCTATCTGGAGCGCGGCCAGCTCCACGTTGAGCGGATGAGCCGGGGCTACGCCTGGCTCGACACCGGCACACACGACAGCCTGCTCGAGGCCTCCGAGTTCGTGCGCACGATCCAGCACCGGCAGGGCCTGCAGGTGGCCTGCCTGGAGGAGATCGCCTACCTGCAGGGCTTCATCGGGCGCGAGCAGCTGGTGGCGCGGGGCGAGCTCTTCGCCAAGACGAATTACGGCCAGAACCTGCT
>NZ_LSIX01000646.1:0-11556 GCF_001556475.1 Methylobacterium sp. CCH5-D2
CCGTCCCCGCCTGCGTCATGTCCGGCATCGTCCGGCCGAGGGGGCGGAGCAGGTCGCCCGCGGCCGACGCCGGACCCCGGGCGACGACGGCCGAGAACGGGAGGGCCGCGTGCCTGCGTATGGGTGTCCCCGCGGTTCCCGGCGAACGGGCTCGGGCCCCGCGCACCGCCGGAATCGGCACCGCCGCGCGCCCGCGCGGCTCAATCCGAACGCGGGCGGCATCGGTCGTTTGTGCCCGCGCTCATCGACGCCGGCCTGTCCCGGAACGTCCCCGGCGCCCGACCGGCGCGCCGCGGAGCTGAAGGTCATCGCGCATGTCTCACGCCGACCGCGTCGAGCGCTGGTTCGAGCAGTTTCCCGTGCTCGGGACGCTTCCGGCCGACCACCGGCACATCCTGCGCGGCGCCGTGCGCTTTCCCGTGCTGGAGGCGGGAGCGACCGCCTACGAGCTGGGAGGCGAGTGCGCGAACTACCTGATGTGCATCGAGGGCCGGACACGCGTCTTCCGGATCTCCGCGGGCGGCCGCGAGATGCTGATCTACCGGGTGGGTCCCCGGGGGACCTGCGTCCTCACGACCCAGTGCCTGCTCGCCGGCGGCACCTTCCCGGCCGAGAGCGTCGCGGAGCAGCGCACGGTGCTGGCGGCGCTTCCGGCGGAGACCTTCCGGCACCTCATGGCGGCCTCGGCCGCGTTCCGCGCCTTCGTCCTCGACGATTACGCCAAGCTCATGGCCGTCCTGTTCGGGCTCCTCGACGAGATCGCCTTCACGCCCCTTGAGGAGCGCCTCGCCCGGCACCTGCTCGCCCAAGCGGACCAGCACGGAAGGGTGACCGCGACGCACCGGCAGATCGCGGCCGACCTCGGCACCGTGCGCGAGGTCGTCAGCCGGCATCTCGCCGGCTGGGAGCGCGCGGGATGGATCCGGGTCCTGCGCGGGCAGGTCGAGATCCGCGACCGCATCGCCCTGGCCGGACATCGGCTCCGCCCCTGAGGCCGGGCCGGACCCCGGCGAAGCGCGAAACCCTCCGCGCGAGGAGGGTCCTGCGACGGGTCGCGCCGCCGGCGCGCGGGAACGATCGGGCTCCTCGGACGCTGGCCTCCCCCACCTCCGCGAGACCTTGCGCCGGGCGGCGCGCCCCCGTAAGCATGGCGTATGGTCAGGCTTCGGCAGCGGTGGGACGGGTACGCGTCCGGCGTTTGGCGCCGCGCCCTGGTTTGCCTGCTCGCCATCGCCCTGACCGTCTCCCTGGTGGACCCGGCCCTGACCGCGCCCGCGTCGCCGGACGAGGAAGCCGGCGGGCCCGGCATCGTCATCGTGCTCGATGCCATCTCCGGGGCGCCCGCCGCGGACGAGCCGGCGGACCGCGGCCTTGCGGGGCCTGGCCGTTGCAGCGCGCACTGCCCCTGCCATGCCGTCATCCGGCCGGAGAGCCCGGTCGTGACGCCCCTGCGCATCGCCAAGCCGCCCGAATTCACCCTCGGCACCGCCCGCCTCTCCTCCGTGGCATCGACGCCCCCGAGCGAGCCCCCGCGCGCCTGACCCGCCGGCCGCCGCATGCCGCGGCGGCAACCCGGGTTGCATGGTCATCCCCAGGCCCGGAAGGGAAGGCGCCCGCCCTGCGCGGCGCGGGTCCCGTCGATGCGACGGGGCGGCATGTGGCAGCATCTCGCAGGGTGGGCGATGCCCGTTCCCCTCATCATCGACCCCGAACCGGCGGTCTTCCCGGGCGCGGCGCCGCGTGCCGGCGCGTTCCCGCTCGCTCGCTCGTGCGGGCCAGGCCTCGGCGCTCGCCGCGGGTCGGGGACGCCGCGCAGCCGAGCCTCGGCAGGGCGGTACGCCGGAGCCGTCGCGCGGGTCGGATCCGGCCGGGCCATGGTCCGCCGCGGCGGTCCGCCCCGCCCGGGCGCCCAGACCCGCAGGTTCACCGGGTCGTGCCGGCGCCGAAACCTCCGCCCGGCCAGGGGCGCACGGTGCCCGCCGGCCTTCCTCCCCGTCGCCGAGCGCCCGATCGCGGCGGACCCGCGCGGCCTGCAGCCTGTGCGCCGCGCTCCTTCTGGCCGGCGCCACCGGGGGCGCGCGGGCCGAGACCCTGGAGGGTGCCCTCGCGCGCGCCTTCCGCGCGAACCCGGAGCTGAACGCCGCCCGGGCGGGCCTGCGCGCGACGGACGAGGAGATCGTGCAGGCCCGGGCGGGCTACCGCCCCACGATCCGCCTCGACGCCGACATCGGGGTCGAGCGACAGAAGGGCGTCGAGGGCGGGGAACGCTTCGCGCGGACCGCCCTGCCGGGCGGCGCCGGCCTGACCGTCAACCAGACGCTGTTCAACGGTTTCCAGACCGACAACAACACCCGGCGCGCGGAATCGACCGTGCTCGGCCAGCGCGAGAGCCTGCGCCTCACCGAGACGACGACCCTGTTCAGTGCGGTCCAGTCCTACATGGACGTGCTTCAGAATACCGCGACGCTGGAGCTGAACCGCAACAACGTCGCCGTCCTGCAGGAGCAGCTCCGCCAGACGGCCTTCCGCTTCCAGGTCGGCGCGTTGACCCGGACCGACGTCGCCCAGGCGGAGGCGCGCCTCGCGCTCGCCCGCTCGCAGGTGAGCGCGGCGGAGTCGCAGCTGGGCGCCAGCATCGGCATCTATCGCCGGGTCATCGGCGTGGAGCCGCGCCAGCTCTCGCCGGGCCGCCCGCTTGACCGCCCCGTGCCGGGCAACCTCGACGCCGCGGTCGAGATCGGCCTCAAGGAAAACCCGCAGATCGCCTCGGCGCTGCACGCGGTCGATGCCGCCGAGGCGCAGGTGAAGGTGCTGGAGGGCCGGCTCTACCCGCAGGTCGGCCTGACCGGCCAGGTCGCCCAGCGCTACGACCAGGAGCAGCCCGGCGACAACGGCCGCACCGCCTCGATCGTGGGCCGCATCACGGTCCCGATCTATCAAGGCGGATCGGAATACGCGCAGATCCGGCAGGCCAAGGAGCTCGTGGGCCAGACGCGCCTGCAGGTCGAGTTCCTGCGCGACCAGATCCGCGCCGCCGTGGTCTCGGCCTGGGGCCAGCTGGAGGCCGCCAAGGCCCAGGTCATCGCCTCGCAGGCGCAGGTCCAGGCGAACGAGGTCGCGCTCGACGGGGTGCGCGAGGAGGCCCGCGTCGGCCAGCGCACCACCCTCGACGTGCTGAACGCGCAGCAGGAGCTCCTGAACGCCCGCGTGCAGCTGATCCAGGCCCAGCGCAACCGCGTGGTGTTCTCCTACGGCGTCGTGCAGCAGATCGGGCGCCTGACCGCCCGCTTCATCGCGGTGCCGGTGGCGGCCTACAGCCCGAAGACGCACTTCGATCAGGTCAAGGACCTCTGGTCCGGCGTGCGCACACCGGATGGCCGCTGATGGGACGGAAGACCTTCCGCCGCCAGGTCCGCGCCCCGGGGCCGCCCGCTCATCCCTGGCCGGGGCTGCCGGGCGGTCCGGGACCGCCGGCGCGCCCCGACCCGCCCCCGCCTTCGCCAGACACCGCCGAGCGCACCGTCATGTCCCATCCCCGGCTCCGGCCAACCGCACGTCCCCTGTCCCGCGCCGGCGCCGCGCTCCTGATCCTGGCGCTGCCGGCCTGCGCGATCTCGCTGCCGATCTCCCGGCCTGCCGACGGTTCTCCCGGCGTGCCGGGGCAGGACCCGAAGCGCACGGCGCCCCTGGCGTTCCCGGGGCTCGACCCGGAGGATTGGCGCCGGGCGCGCGGCATCCTCGGCCTCGCGTTGGAACCCAGCGGGAACGGCCTGCGCATCCGGTGGGACAACCCGGCGAGCGGGCGGAAGGGCAGCGTCGTGCCGACCGCCGCGCCGGTCGTACGCGCGGGGCGGATCTGCCGCGCCTTCCTGGCCACCGTGGAAGAGGCGCAGCGCACCGCCAGGATCCGCGGCACGGCCTGCCAGAACGTCGGCGACGACTGGGAGGTGACGGAACTCGACCCCGGGAGCAGCGCGCCGGACCGTCAGGGCGTAACGAGGCGCGACGCCGAGCCGACCGGACCCCGCTCGCCCTGATGCGGGCCGCTCCGGGAAGGTTCCGTCAGGCGCGAGGATCACCGTCGGCGCGCCGCTGGCGGCCCGCCTCGGAACGGCGGCACGACGCGCGGACGGACCATCGGGGCGTTCTCACACCGGCGAGGGATCATGGGTTCGTACTGGGGCATCTGGGGAGACCTTCCCAACCACTTGGTGCGGCTGGGCCTCGCCTTCGCGTTCGCATTCCCGCTCGGCTGGAACCGCGAGCGCGAGGCGCGCAGCGCCGGATTGCGCACCTTCCCCATCGTCGCCATCGCCAGCTGCGGCTTCATCCTGCTCGCCAGCGAGCTCCTCGGCGCGCGCACGCCGGAGCAGGCGCGCATCCTCCAGGGACTCATCACCGGCATCGGCTTCATCGGCGGTGGCGCCATCCTGAAGGGGGGCGACAACGTGCACGGCACCGCGACCGCGGCGAGCCTGTGGAACGTGGGCGTGATCGGGGCGGCCGTCGGCTTCGGCTACTACGACCTTGGCCTCATCCCGGCCCTGTCCAACTTCCTGGTCCTCGCCCTCCTGACGCCCTTGAAGCGCAAGCCGCGGACCGCCGCGTCGCAGGACCGGGGCGCCGGCACCGAGCCGGGGGGAGGGCCGGCCGGCACGGGCGGGGCCGGGCACAGCGAATGATGCCCCCCGGGATCGGAAGTCAGCGCGAACCGGTCCGGCCCTGGCGCGCCTGCCGCGCCCAGATCCGATAGGTGCCGCCGAAGGTGTCGGGATGGCGGGTCTCGAAACCGTGCCACGCCGCCGGCGAGCGCGCCGCGGCCGGGTCCGGATGCTCGGCCGCGAACCGGGTCCGGTCCGACGGGCGTTCGGGCTCCAGGCCCAAAAATTCCAGCCCGCAGGCCTCCAGCATCGCGCCGATCCCGGGCAGCGTGAAACGGTGCTCCTCGACGTGGAAGATGAGGTCGCGGCATTCCGACAGGGTCCAGAAGTCGGAGGCGGGGCTGAGCAGCATGCCGAGGTCCGGCTGCGCCACGGCCCCGGCCATGACGGCACGCCGGCCCGCCCGCACGCCGGCCGGGGTCGGCGCGAGCGCGCGCTCCGCGACCAGGGCGCGCCCCGCGACGACGCTGGCGCGCGCGATCTCGCTGTAGAGCCCGAGGAAGAGCAGGCCGCCCGGCGCGAGCAGCCCCGAGAGGACGCGCAAGCCCTGCAAGGGCTCGCGCATGTGGTGGAGCACGCCGAAGCTCTCGATCAGGTCGAAGCGCTCGCCCAGGTTGGCGAGGTCGAGGATGTCGGCCTGCAGGTGCCGGACCGACCCGATCCCGTATTCCGCCAGCTTGCGCATGCCGTAGGCCAGGCTGCTGCGGCTCAGGTCGACCGCGAGCACCGAGGCGTCCGCGACCGACTGCACGAGCCGCATGGTCTGGATGCCGGTCCCGCACCCCGCGACGAGGACGCGTGGCCGCTCGACCGCCGGCATCTCGTCCGCGCCGAGGTGCGGCAGCGCGAGGTGGACCCGCTCGCGCAAGGGACGCGGGGTCCCGAGCAGGGCGCGCGACCAGCGCGGATAGGGGTTCTCCTCGTACTGGGCCTGGACCAGGAGGGACACGGCGTCGCGCACCGGCCTGAGCGGGACCAGGCTGTCCGCGAGGGCGCGCTCCTGGGCCGGCTCCTCGACCTGCTCGCGCACGAGGGCGCGCAGGGCGGGCGGGGCCTTGGCGAGGTCGAGGCGGGCCGCGGCCGTGCGATGCAGCGGCAGGTAGCAGGCCGCGATGGCGACCCGGCGCCAATCCGCCGCGCCCGCGTCGGCCTCGGCTCGACCGAAGCCCGCGCACAGGGCCGCCAGGGCGACCTCCTCCTGCTCGTCGGTGCAGTAGAGGTACTCGTTGAGGAAGCACTGGCGCGCCAGGGCGCAGGCGAGGGTGAGGTCCGGTGCGGGCGGCGCCCCCTCCCGCGCCGCCAGGAGCAGGCTTCGCCGCACCTCCGTCAGCAGGAGCTCAAGCCCGAGATCGGGAATGGGGGCGGCGGCGAGGAGCGCGCGGAACAGCGCGTCGTCCAGCAGGGCGCGGACGACCGCATCGGCTTCGGCGACGGTCTCGCGGGCACGCGGGGGATCGGCCGCCAACCGGGCGAGCAGGCCGTCGACGGCCGCATCCTGCCGCAGCGCCGCGACGGCCGCGGTGGCGAGCAGGCGCGGGTCGACGTCGGCCCGCCCGAACAGGGCGATCAGCACCGCCCGGAAACGTGGTCCCGCCGGCACCGCGCCGAGGTGCAGGAGCTCGCGGGCGAGCAGGCGCGGGAAGCCGGGCTGGTCCGGCGCGCAGGCGACGGCCTCCGCGAGGGCCGAGAGGCCCGCGAGCGTCTCGCCGGCCCGGAGGCGGGCGCTCCCGAGATTGGCCCAGAGCGGCGCCCGCGCCGGCGCCATCGTGACGGGGGTGGCCCGGAGCGCGGCCTCGAAGAAGGGCACGGCTTGGCCGAACTCGCCCTCCCGCACCAGCAGGAGCGCGAAGCCCGCCAGGCAGTGGGCGAGCTCCGGCTTCAGCATCAAGGCGCTCTGGTAGGCCTTGGCGGCCTCCGTGAAGCGCCCGAGCGCGCGCAGCATCTCGCCCGCCTGGCCATGCGCCTCGGCGAAATCGGGGCGGAGCTCGGCGGCCTTCCGGAAGTGGCGCAGGGCCGAGCCCGGCGCGCCGGTCTGCCGGTGCGCCTCGCCGAGGTTGAACTGCAGCAGCGGATCCTTGGACCGCGTCGCACGCACCCGCTCGAAGTGGGCCAGCGCCTCCTCGGGCCGGCCCCGGTTCAAGGCGACGCAGCCGAGCACGTCGAGGGCGGTGGGCTCATGGGGGCGGGCCGCGAGCACCGACCGGGCCTGGTGCTCGGCCTCGTCGAGACGGCCGGCGTTCAGGGCCTCGGCCGCCCGCCGCAGCGCCGGCAGCGCCGCCGACGGGACCGCGCCCGACGAGGTCCCGTCACCCGCCCGATTCCGACGCTGCCGCATGTCCGTCCTCCGCCCGCTCGCACCCAGTCCCCGCCGCCCGTCCGGCCCGCGCCACCGTCGCTCATCCCGAGGCGACCAGCAGGAGGGTCGCCGCGGCGAGGATGGCCGCCATCAGCAGGATCAGATCGCGCCGCGCGGCGGCCCGAACCCACCGCCTCACGCGGCGGCGACCGCCACGGGCTCCCGTGCTCCAGCGCGCCGTCTGCCGCGCCATCTTCTTGCTGCCCATCCCGGGCCTCCGGATTTGGTTGGGTGTCGCGCCCCCCGATGCCGACGCCCTGCGCGCAGCCGCGCCGCGGTCGGCCGAGGGAGGCGGTCTCCCGTCGCCCCCATGTCGCGGCGCGCCCGCCGTCCGCCGCCTCCCAGGGCTCGCGCCGCGCCGTCGAAGGCAAGCGCGTCCGGGAAGAGCATGATGCGGGAGGTGATCCGGGCGGCGTGGCTGGCCGCGAAGGCCGGTTGCGCGCGTGGGCCGGCTCCGCCGCGGCGGCGCCGGCCCGGGACGGCGCGCAGGGCGCAGGGGCAAGAGGGGACGGCCTGCCGCCCCGATCCGCCCCGGGCCGGCGTGCCGCGGGCAGGGCGCGGCCCGCTTCGGGCGCGGCACGCGCGGCGGGCCTCACCGGCGTCCCTCGGTCGCCTCGGCCGCCCCGGGCGCGCGTGGCCCGACGGACGGCGCCACCGAGACGGCGACGCGCACGACTTCGAGCAGGCGGCGGCCGTTCAGGACGAACAGGACGGCGGCGAGCCCCAGATAGACCCAGGCGAGGGCGGTCAGCGTCGCGACGGTGCGCGCCTCGTCCTCCCGGTACCAGAACGCCAGTCCGACCTGGATGCCGAAGAGGCCGGCCAGGGCGAGGGCGGACCAGAGCCCCAGGCGCAGGCGCAGGAGCAGCGCCAGGGCGAACAGCGACTGCGCCGCGGTCAGGAAGAACTCCTCGGCCTGGCGCGCGTCGAGCGGCAAGGCCGTCAACGAACCCGCGCCGACGCTCATCGCCAGGGGCAGCATGCCGACGAGCAGCGTCCACTGGTTGATCTTGTCGCTCACCAAGGCGGCGAGGCCGCTGGCGGCGCGCCCCGCGACCACGAACAGGATCGCGACGGTGACGGCCGGGGCCTCGCTCGCCAGCGGCGCCAGCCACTGGATCAGCAGGAACTCGTTGAGGCCCAGCAGCCGGCCCGAGCCGACCATCGCCTCCGCGAAGGGCTCGGCCGAGACCAGGATGATCCCGCAGGCGACCACCGTCAGCGCAGCCATGGACGCCCACTGGGCGGCGGGCGTCAGCGCGTTGAGGGCGGCGGCCGGGCCGGGCTCCTCGCCCTCGTCCTCCTCGGCCTCGGACCCGCCGCGCACGCGCCAGACATAGGCCGCGAAGATCGCGACGAGCACGGCGAAGTCGAGCAGCGTGATCGTGTCCTTCAGCACGATCAGGAAGGCGTAGAGGCTGGCGACGAGCAGGACGACGATCTCGACCGCGTTGCTCCGCGTCAGCGCGATGGCGCGCCCGCCCCCCTTCAGCCAGTGCAGCGCGACCAGCAACGGCCACGCCAGCCCGACCAGGAGGCGGTTGGCGCCGGTCATGTTGGCCGCGGCGTAGTGGACGTACTGGGAGTCCGGGCCCGCCTTGCCGGCCTGGTAGGCGTAGTAGAGATCGACCGCGTATTCGGGCAGCACGGTCACCAGGGCCACGACGGCGACGATCAGGCCCAAGGAGACGTGGCGTTCGGCCGCCTCCGCGCCCCACGAGAGCAGGAACCCGGCCGACAGGATCGCGGCGCCGAACGCCACCATCTCGCCGATGGGACCGACCTGCAGGCCGGTCAGGCGGATCCCCACACCCGGCAGGGCTGCCAGCACCGCGAGTGCGACCAGCATCAGGAACCGTCTCATCCCTCATCCCCCGTCACACCATCCTCCCCTTCGGCCTTGCGGCGCCGACCGTCACCCGAGTTGCCGTCCCGGAGAGTCCCGGATTTCCGCCCAAAAACGGGCGGCCCGGCGCGGGACACCTCCGTTCCGCACGGCCGACCGCCGCGGCGCGGAGATCTCGGCCCTTGTCCGTCATGCGTGCGCCGTTCGGCCGGCGAGTCAGCGGCACCAAGCCGTCCACGCCCGGAAGCCGGGGCTCGGGAGGCAGAGCTGCCGTCAAGGACCGGCTCTCGGCGTGAACACCCTCGCGCCCGCCATCCAGCGCTCAACGGTGTCCTTGTCGTCGCTGATCTGGGACAGGGCCGACACGAGGCTCACGTCGTCGTGTTGAAGACCGAGTTCTCTCGTGATCGCGTTGATGCCCGCCCGATGGGCGCATCCGACAAGTTGGAGGACGCCATAGGACTTCATGTAGACGTCGGCTTTTCCGGAAACCGCCGATTTCAAGGCGTCTTCGCACAGCACGGCATCGGAGGACAGCAACGTACGACATGCGAACGGTCGCACCGCGTAGACCGAGCAGGTTTTCTCCTCGCTCAACAGCGGGCACGGCAGGCCCGCGCGCGACCGGCCGACGACGCGGAGGGGAGCCGGTCGATGCGCGGGTGCGCCCGACGGCCGGCCTTCGGGGCCGTGCGCCGCGTCTCTCCTGCGCGCGATCAGGATCGCTTCCGGGATGGACACGTCGACATCCTGGTGGCAGCACCAGGCGCATCCCGTCCTGCAGGCGACCGGCAAGCGTCCGCCCGGAGCGTCCGCGACCAGGCCGTCGACCGCAGCGTCGCCATGCCTGAAGACGACGCCTTCCAGATAGTTCAGAAGGGCTTCGATCTTCGCCGCGGTGCTGCCTTCCGCGGACCGGCACCTCGTCAGGCCGCCGTCCCTGACGTCGCGAGCGATATTCGTCGCAGCTCCATAGATCAGTGGATCCAAATTCGTCGGCATCCCCATCGGAAGCGGGACTTGGATGGGGTGTCCCTGCCGGGATGGAACCTGTTCGGATGCTCGCCGCCGGCTTGATTGGCGGCCAAACGCTCGTCGCTCCATTGCGAACCTCGATACGTACCCATGATTTGGCTGAGCGGTTCGGGTTGTCGTCTGCATGCCGCAGAGACCGACGTATCGAGGTCGTGGTGGTTTACTCGGCTTATCCAGGTCAGCCGAAGGCAAAGCCGCCGCATCCGGCGGAACGCCAAGATGGCGGGCAAGCAGATGCCGTCCGGGACATTCGAGCGCCGGGCTGAGACCCGAGCCGCAGTCGCAGGTGCCACCGCACAGGCCCGGTCCAGGCAAGGAGTCCTGGGAACAGCCCGGAGGCTCGCGGCTTCCGTCGCGCAGCACGCCGGGCAGGTCCGCGAGAGCGATGGTAGCCTGCCTCTCGGCCGGTCCGCCCGTGGCCGCGGTCGCGAGACCGACCAGCCCCAGGATCAGCGCAAGCGCGATCATGCACGCGCCCAGGCGGAGCGGGCGGATCGCGGTCGGCACGGAGATGCGTCCGGTTTTGCGCATGGCTCTCAGGGATCGGGCCGCCGGTCACGCGAAGTGGTTTCGGGCATCCGCCCGGCCGTCGCCGGCTGACCGGACGGTGCGGCCCAGGCCGGAACGGTCCCGGGCGGCCTGTCCATGCCCCTCGTCCTGCAGCGAAGGGACTTCGCGGCCGCGGGAGACGCGGGCGTCGGGTCCGCAAGAGCCGCTGCGATCATGAGGCGCTCCCTCTGCCCGGCACCGGGGGCCAGGCCGGAGGGCCGCCTTCATGCACCCTGTAGCCACTACAGGGTCAAGGCCATATCGCGGGTCCCTTCGCCGACCGTCGGCGGTCTTGCCAGCGCCGCGGGGAGGCGCAGTTGGCCCGGCCGAGGCGTCATGCGGCCGACCGCAACCGGGACCCAGCGCGGGCCATCGTTCGTCGCCTCCGGGCCGGGGGAGGTGCACGCTCGTCCCGGATTGCCGGGGCTGCGTGCTCGTGCGATGCTCCGCGGGAGGCGGGGGGAGGTCAGCGAACCTGTGGCGATCGCGCGTTTCCTGGTGCTGTCCGTTTTCGCGTTGGCCATTGCCGTCGCGCCGGCGGCGCAATGCACGACGCCGAGACACGCCTCCCTCGCTGACCTGACGGTGGCGGAGCCCCCGGCCTATCCTCACGACGGTGGATGGAGCGTTGGCATCGTGCCGGCGCCCGACGATGGCGACGTCGTCGGCGCGGGGGCCGAGGCGATCTCCGCGGCCGCCGAGGCGGCCGGTGACATTCCGGACGACGTGGCGCCGAAGCCTTCCCACCGGCACCAGCCCCAGCAGAAGCGCGCCGCCTCCTGCCCGGCGACCTGTTCGCCCTTGGCATGCCAGGCCGCCGTGCCCGCGCCGCCGGCCTCCGGTGCCATATCGGGGCTTCGGCCGGCCGAGCGGCTCCGGGCGCTGCAGGAGGATGCCGTCGCCGACCCGCACCTCCTGCGCATCGAGCGGCCGCCGAGACGCACCGCCTGACGCGGGCGGCGCCCGGACGCGGCCGCCCCGAAACCGCGTCGCCGAGCCGGTCATCCTGAGCTGATCCCGGCCGACGGCCGGCCGTGCCCTGGTCGACGCCTCCGCGTCGCCGGTGCAACTCGGGCGCGCCGTCCCTCCCATGCCCGCCAGCCCCGCTC
>NZ_LSIX01000647.1:0-4529 GCF_001556475.1 Methylobacterium sp. CCH5-D2
CCCGCCGCTCGAGGTCGAGCGCACCGTGCAGCACCTGCTCGACGCGGTCGGCGCGGTCGAGCGCGCCCTCGACTGCATCGGCGAGGGCGAGCAGGCCGCCCCGGCCTGAGCCTACCCCTTAAGGAAGGCTGAACGTCCGGAACTGCCGCGGTCAACTTTTCGTTGAGCGCACGGACGACGCTCGCGTCACCGCGCTCCGGAGAAACCGATGCCCGCGACAAGCCCCCGCCGCGCCGTCCTGGCGCTGACCGCGTTTGGATTGATGGCGGGCACCGCCGCCCACGCGCAGGACGGCGGCCTGTTCGAGGCCCTGTTCGGGCGGCCGCAGGCGGCGCCGCAGCAGCAGGCCCCACAACCGCAGGTTCAGGTTCCCGCCTACGGGCACGGCTACGACGACGGCTACCGCCGCCGCGCCCGCCGGGTGGAACGCCCGCGCCCGCGCACCCGCTACACGGCGCTGCACAAGCCCGAGCCGCTGAAGGTGAAGATCACCGACCGGCAGATGCCGCTCGACATGTCGGCCGGCCCCGCCGCCGCCCTGATGCGGGACGAGACCCTGCGGCCGGGCGACATCGTCATCCTGAAGAGCGGGCCTCAGGTCTTCACCGGTTCGGTCGAGAAGCGCCACACGATGCGCGATTTCGAGCCGGCCCAGAGCTCGCCCCTCGTCGGCAAGCAGACCCGCCGTCAGCTCGCCGCGATGGTCACGCCGGTGGGCGCCCTCCCGGCCGACGAGGCCCGCCGGGTGCTCGCCCGGATGAAGCGCACCCCCCGCAGCCCGGCCGCGGTGCCGGAGCAGGCCACCGCGCAGGTCAGCGGCATGCGGGTGATCAACGCCTGGACACCCGCCCGGTAGGACGCGGCGCCGACGGCTCCGGCCCCGTATCCGCGGGGTCGTCCGCGCGCGGACGGCCCACGCGAGGCGCCTCCCCGCGGACGGGGAGGCGCCTCGCGGGCGCGCTCCCACGAGGATCCTATCGCAGGACGGAGCGGGCCCTGCCCGCCCTCAGCTCAGCGCCGCCACGCCCGACATGCTGGCCCAGACGGTGCCGTAGTGGCACGCCGTCGCGGCGAGCACGAAGGCGTGCCAGATCGCGTTCTGGAAGGGCAGGCTGCGCCAGACGTGGAAGACGACGCCGACCGTGTAGAGCGCGCCCCCGATGGCGAGCAGCCAGAGCGCCGTCGGTTGAAGCACGGCGATCACCGACTCGTAGGCCAGCAGGCCGCTCCAGCCGAGCACGAGGTAGAGCCCGATCGAGAGCCTGTCGTAGCGGCCGGGGAAGAAGAGCTTCACCGCGATGCCGATCGAGGCCACCACCCAGATCACCGCGAGCAGCGCCCAGGCGGTCGGACCTGTGCCGACGAGGGTGACCAGCGGCGTGTAGGTGCCCGCGATCATCAGGTAGATCAGCGCGTGGTCGGCGCGGCGCAGCAGCCACTTGCGCGGGCTGACCGGATAGAGGTTGTAGGTCGCCGAGACGCCGAGCATCCCCACCAGGGCGGTGGCGTAGACCACCACCGCCACGCGCTCGCCCCACCCGAGATGGGCGGTGAGCGAGGTCGCCACGATCGCGACCGCGCCGGTGAGCCCGAGCACGACCCCGAGCCCGTGCACCACCCCGTCGGCGAGCATCTCCCGCTTGGTGTAGTGCCACGTGAGTGAAAGCGGTCTCCCATCCTCGGCCAGGAACATCTGTCCCTCCTGCAACGCGTGCAGTGTAAGATTTTCGAGGCGAAGTCGTTCCGTGCGCGGACTGCGTAAACACTGGATATCCACGCCGATCTGCGGACGTGGTGAAGGATTGTGCTGTGCAGCAGGTTCGCTGCGCAGCAAAAGGTCGCATGGAGCCTTGCGGTTGCTTGGTGGCCTCCGCGGCGGCTCCGCGCTCCCCGGAACGCTTGGAGCGCTCTTGCGCCGAACTGGACGCCGGTTCGGCGCAGGAGAGCGCGTCAAGACGAGAGGTTGGAGCCGTTCCCGATCGCAAGGTGTTCGGGAACGGCTCTAGGCGAGTTCCGAGACCGTTTCGTGACGCGGTCCCGGCTCAGATGCCGCCGCCCGCCAGCCCCTCGAAGCCGAAGGCGGTCTCGCCGCGCGCGGGGGCGGCGGCCTCCGAACCCAGGCTCAGGCGGGCGTGCACGGTCGCCATCACCAGCACGCCCATGGCCAGGACCTGATGGGCGAGGCCCGCCCAGAGCGGCACGGCGAGCAGCAGGGTGACGATGCCGAGACCCATCTGCGCCACCGCGAGGGCGGCGACGCCCGCGGCGCGTTCCCGCACCCCGCCCGCGGCTCTCGAAAGCCAAGCATCGACCGCGTGGGCGAGCGCGGCCAGCACGATCAGGTAGGCCACGAGGCGGTGGTTGAGCTGGACCAGGGTGGCGTTGTCGACGAAGTTCTCGATCCAGGGTGTCACCGCGAACAGCTCCGCGTGCGGCGGGACCAGCGCGCCGTCCATGGTCGGCCAGGTGTTGTAGAGCAGGCCCGCGTGCGATCCCGCCACGAGGCCGCCGAGGAAGATCTGCGCCAGCACCAGGGCCGGCAGGGCGAGCGCGGCGGCGCGCAGCCGCCCGGGCGCCGCGGGGCGTGCGTCCCGCCGCTCGCCCGCCGCCAGCCAGACGAGGCCGGCCAGGATCAGGCTCGCGAGGGTGAGGTGGATGGCGAGCTTGAGCGGCGCCACCGCGGTCATGCCGGGCTTGAGGCCCGAGGCCACCATGATCCAGCCGACCGTGCCCTGGAGCCCGCCGAGGAGGCCGAGAGCCAGCAGGCCGAGCCCGAGCCGGCGCCCGACGAGGCCCCGCCACCAGAACCAGAGGAGCGGCAGGAAGAAGGCGAGGCCGAGGAAGCGCCCGAGCAGCCGGTGCCCCCATTCCCAGAAGTAGAGCACCTTGAAGTCGGCGAGCCCCATGCCCTGGTTGAGGATCCGGTACTGGGGCGTGTCGCGGTACTTGTCGAACTCGTTGGCCCAGTCCGCGGCCGACAGCGGCGGCACCGCGCCGGTCACGGGGCGCCACTCGGTGATCGAGAGGCCGGAGCCGGTGAGCCGGGTCGCGCCGCCCACCGCCACCATCGCGACCACGAGGGCCGCCACGATGTAGAGCCAGGTGCGCACCGCGTTCGAGCCGCGCGTCGGGCCGGACGGGGCTTCGGGCCGGCCGAGGGTGGAGAGCCGCATCGCGTCAGGTCTGCTTTTCGGTTACGTCCGCCCCCGGTTAGGCAATGCCGGCGCCCGGGGCAACGCGCGTCGGTGCCGCTGCGGCATCGCTGTGGCGGCATGCCGGGCCGCGTGTCTTTAGTACCAGGAGGATCGCCATGAGGAGCGCCCTGCGCCGTCGGACCCGCACCCTGATCGGGACGGTGGGGCTCATCGCCTTCGTGATGCTCTACGCCCCGCTCGCCATGGCGCTCGCCGACAGCCGCATCTCCCAGTTGCACCCGGCGCTGCAGACGGTGGTCTACTGCATCCTCGGCATCGCCTGGATCTTTCCCCTGATGCCGCTGATCCGCTGGATGGAACGGCCCGACGCCTGAGCGGCCGCCCGAGGCTCCGGGGCCCCAGATTTCGCCGCACTCGGGGATGAGAAGGCGGGGCAAGCGCCGCGCTTGCCCTCCTCCAGCCGCGATATCCGATGCCCCGATCGTTCCCGTGCCGGCCCGTCCTCGCCGGCCTCGTCGTCCTCGCCGCCGGCCCTGCCCTCGCTCAGGGGACCCCGCGCTCCGTCGGCGAGTGCGAGCGGCTGAAGAACGATCTCGCCTACAACCAGTGCCTCGCGATGTTCGGCCCCGCCGCCCGCAACGTGGCGGGCGGCTTCGCGGCGGCCGATTCCACCGCCCCGCAGGCCGCCATCCCGCAGGCGGAGGAGCCCCAGGCCGAGCCGGCGCGCGGCCGGCGCTACCGGGGCCGGCACGGGCGCCAGCGCGCGGTCTTCACCTCGGGCCGGCGCCGCTGATCCGGAGGATCAGCCGACGTTCAGCCGCCGCCCCCGGTTCCAGGCCAGCAGCGGCACGCCCGAGAGCAGGCCGCCGAGCGCCGCCGCCGACTGGTGGCAGCCGTTGACCGAGACCCGCGGCAGGGCGTGCAGGTGCCCGGTGTGCTCCGCGAAGAGGTGCCCCGGCCGGGTCGTCACGGCGGTCGCGAAGCCGAGTTCCCGCGCCAGCGCGAACTCCCTGGGGCCCGCCGAGCGCGGGTCCCCCACCGGGTAGGACAGGTGCCGCACCGGCCGGCCGAGCTCCGCCTCGATCCGCGCCCGGCTCTCGGCGATCTCGCGCAGCGCCGTCTCGCGCGGGTGCTTGGCGAGCATCGGGTGGCTGCGCGTGTGCGCGCCGAAGCTCACCGCCGGGTCGCGGCCGAGCGCCCGCAGCGCGTCCCAGTCCAGGCACAGCTCGGCCGCGACCGTGCCGGGCACGAACCCGGCCGCGCCGCAGAGGTCTCCGATCCGGTCGAGCAGCTCCCCCTCCGGCCCGGCCCGCAGCGCGCCGTAGACCGCCTCGAAGGCGCGGCTCTTCTCGGCGGGATCGCGCGCCGGCAGGT
>NZ_LSIX01000648.1:0-3704 GCF_001556475.1 Methylobacterium sp. CCH5-D2
GCCGAAGCGCTGCGCGACATCGGCGGCCAGGCGCACCCGTGCCGAGGCGTGGAGCCCGTCATCGACGCCCACCATGATGCTCGCGTACGTCATCGTGCCCTCCCCGGACCCGCGATGGATCGCCGTCATGCTGCGGGCCGGAACCCGGCACGGCTTTGATCTGACGCAAGCCGACGCGGATCCGCGAATAAGGCGAGCGCGGTCGCGTCCGCCTTGATCCAGCACAAGGCGCCGCGACGGTCCGGTGGGAGCCTTGCGAGGGCGCGGCAGCCGGAGCGGACGCGGGCATGACGACGGCATCGGCGACGGGCGCGACCGGGATCGCAGGGCCGACCCTCGCCGAATGGGGCCCGCGCCTGCGCCGCTGGCTGGCGGTCGTGCCGCTGGCGGGCCTCTGCGTCGGCCTGTCGGCGCAGGCGCTCGGCCAACCCGGCGCCGCGAACTGGGCCTGGACGCTGGCGACGCTGGCGATCCTGGCCGCGCTCGCCGCGCAGGTGGTTGCCGGCCTCGCGCGGGGCGATGTCGGACTCGACCTCGTCGCCCTGCTGTCGATGGGCGGGGCGCTCGCCCTGTCGCAGCCGCTGGCCGGCGTCGTCATCGCCCTCATGTACGCGGGCGGCCAGTCGCTGGAGGCCTACGCGGCCGGGCGCGCCGAGCGATCCATGACGGCTCTGATCGCGCGCCAGCCCTGCTCCGCCCTGCGGGAGGCGGACGGCAGGCTCACCGAGGTGCCGCTCGGGGCGCTGGCACCGGGAGACCGCGTCCTCGTGCGCGTCGGCGACGTCCTGCCGGTGGACGGCCGCGTCGCCGCGGGCCGCGCCGTGCTCGACCAGTCGAGCCTGACCGGCGAGGCGCTGCCCGTCGCCATCGAGCGGGGCGCGCCCGTGCTGAGCGGGTCGGTGAACGTCGGCGCGCCCTTCACGCTTCTCGCCGAGCGCGCCGCGGCCGACAGCACCTATGCGGGGATCGTCCGCCTCGTCGAGGCGGCCCGGTCCCGGAAGGCCCCGATGGCGCGCATGGCGGATCGCTACGGCCTCGCCTTTCTGGGCGTGACGCTCCTCATGGCCGGGGCCGCCTGGGTCGCGGCGGGCGACCCGTTGCGGGCCCTCGCGGTCCTGGTCGTCGCCACTCCGTGCCCGCTGATCCTGGCCGTGCCCGTCGCCCTGGTCTCCGGCCTCTCGCGCGCCGCGCGCATCGGCGTCCTCATCAAGGGCGGGGGCGCCCTGGAGACGCTGGCCGGAATCCGCGTACTGGTGGTGGACAAGACCGGCACCCTCACGCACGGCGCCGCCCGACTGGTCTCGGTGCGCACCCTACCCCCCTTCGAGGAGGTGGAGGCGCTGGGGCTTGCTGCCAGCCTCGAGCAGGCCTCCGGCCATCCGATGGCCCGCGCCCTGGTCTCCGAGGCGCGCGGGCGCGGCCTCGCGCTTTCCCGGCCGGAGGCGGTCGCCGAGATCCCCGGCGCGGGGGTCGCCGGCATCGTGGCGGGCCGGCGCGTCGTGGTCGGCGGACCGCGCCTCCTGCGCGAGCATGCCGGTGCCTTCCCGCGGATCGAGGAGGAGCGGGACGAACCCGCCGCCTCGGCGACGGTGCTGGTCGCCATCGACGGCAGCCCCGCCGCGATCCTCACGTTCGCCGACCCGCTGCGGCGGGACGGCGGCCGGTCGCTCGACGCTCTGCGCGCCTGCGGCGTCTCGCGTGTGGTGCTCGCGACGGGGGACCGGCGTGCCGTGGCGGAGGCACTGGCGGCCGGGCTTCGCATCGACGCCGTCGCGGCGGATCTCGATCCCGCGGACAAGACCGACATCGTGGCCGCCGAGCGGCGGAACGGCCCCGTGATGATGGTGGGCGACGGGGTCAACGACGCGCCCGCCCTGGCGGCCGCCGACCTCGGCGTCGCGCTCGGCGCCCGGGGCGCGGCGGCGGCGGCCGAGGCGGCGGACGTCGTCCTCCTGGTCGACAGCCTCGCGCCGCTGCCCGAGGCCATCCGGATCGCCCGGCGGGCCCGCGTCATCGCGGTCCAGAGCGTGGCGGCGGGGCTCGGGCTCTCGCTCGCCGGCATGACGGCGGCGGCGCTCGGCTACCTCTCGCCCATACAGGGCGCGCTGCTTCAGGAGGTGATCGACGTCGCGGTCGTCCTCAACGCCATGCGGGTCCTCGGCGGCACCGGGGCCGGCCCCGAGCCGTCGCCGCGGCCGGTCGGGGCCTGAGCCGGGCGGGCGGAGCGGCTTGCGATGGATCAAGGTGGACGGCCCCGGCCGAGCCTTAGGCTCCACCCGTCGGCCGCGACGCGCGACGGAGGTGGCCATGGATTACGCGAACGTCCTCGTGTCCGCCGATCTCGGCGAGGCGGCCCCGGACCGGATCAGGCTCGCCGCCGGCGTGGCGCGGCGGTTCGGGGCCATCCTCACGGGCGCGGCCGGCCACGCGGTGCCGACGCCCCTGCTGGTGCGCGACATCCAGGACGCCCTCGAGCAGGAGGAGCGCAACAGGGCGGAGGTGCGCGAGATCCTCGCGCGCGTGCGCCCGCTCTTCGAGAGCGGCGCGGGCGACGGGATCCGCACGGAGTGGTGCCCCGCCCTCGCCGGCCCGCTCACGCACCTCGTCGAGCAGGCGCGCGTCGCGGACCTCGTCGTCGTCGGGCGGCGCGGCGCGGAGGACGCGGATCCCGGTCCCCTCGGCGTCCCCCCGGGGCCGGTGCTGATGGAGGCCGGCCGGCCCGTCCTCGTCGTTCCGCCCCGCCTCGCCGGCCTGAAGGGGACGCGCGTCGTCGTCGCCTGGAAGGACGGTCCGGCGGCGCGGCGGGCGGTGTCGGCCGCCCTGCCCTTCCTGCGCGAGGCGGACCACGTCCTCGTAGTGAGCGTCGGCCCCGATGCCCACCGGGAGGGGGCGGAGGACGTCGCCGGGCATCTCGCCCGGCACGGCGCCCAGGTGACCACGCATCTCCTGCGGACCGCCATGCGCGAGAGCGACGAGATCCTCGACTTCGCCCTGCGGCAGGAGGCCGACCTCGTCGTGATGGGCGCCTACGGTCGTTCCCGCCTGCGCGAGTGGATCTTCGGCGGCGTCACGCGCGATTTCCTCGACCGCACGACCCTGTGCTGCCTGATGAGCCACTGAGCTGGCGCGTCCTCGGCGGGATGCTCGTGCGGGTGCCCCGGCGCGGGGGCTGGCGTCTCGTTCGCCGCGCGCCCGCCCTTCCGCCCATCGTGCCGCGCCCGCCCACCGCCGCGAACCTCACCGCCGACCGTCGGACGCTGCGTCGCCGAGGTCGGTCGGAGCGGCCGAGCCCGCCGCGGACGGCGGCGGATCCTGCATCGCGGGGCGCACCCTGCGAGGGCGCCCGCCGATCACTCGACGAAGCTCCAGCCCGCTTCCAGCGCGCGACGCTCCTCCGCGCTCAGCGGATCCGCCCAATCCATGCTGTTTGCCGGGCCGGTCTGCGCGCGGTCCGGCAGATCGGGGCGATCGAGGCCGGGTTTCGGGCGGGGCGACCGGCGCGGAAGGTTGCGCTTGCGCGCCGTCCGGGTGGCGGCGCCGGTTCTGGAGCGGGTTCGCTTGAGCATCGCCGACCTGCCAGGGCTCAATGGCTGAGGAAGAGGGGTGCGGGGCTGTCGTGCAGGAGGGCTCGTGTGACGCCTCCAAAGAGGAATTCGCGGACCCGGGCGTGATGGTAGGCGCCCATGACGATCATGTCGGCGCGC
>NZ_LSIX01000649.1:0-1990 GCF_001556475.1 Methylobacterium sp. CCH5-D2
CTGCCGCCCGAGCCGCCGACGCGCTTGACCAGCCAGTTCGCCGGGTCGGGCCGCGGCTCCACCGCGACCGCCGGGTGCGGGACGGCGAGCTCCGCGCAGAGCGCGGCGAGGCGGAACGGATCCTTCAGGGCGGCGACCGCGTCGGGCGCGGCGCCGAGCAGGCCGTGGCGCGCGTGGATCGCCGCCATCAGGTCGGGCGCGTCCTCGAAGCCGCTGCCGAGCACGGCGCCGATGGGCCGGGTACCGGCCGCCGCCGCGAGATCGTCGAGGGCGTCGAGGAGCACCGTCCCGCCGAGCCGTCCCGCGCCGAAGCGGCCGGGCAGGGGGCGGTAGGCCTCGGCCAGCGCGAGGGTATCGGCGTCCCCGAACAGGTCGGCCACGAGCGGGCGCAGGCCCGCACGCCGGGCAGCCTCGGCCAGCGCCCGTCCGGACTGGGCGGCGATCAGGATGGCGTCGGTCACGGGCGTGATCCTCCCTCCCCCCGCGGAGGGGGGAGGGAGATCGTCGCTCGGTCGTCCCCGCTCAGCCCGTCACCTCGACGGCGAGTTCGTAGGCGTCGCGGAAATCCAGGCAGAGCGGTTGGTCGGCCTGGAGCATGCGGCGGAACAGGCGGCACTGGGTCTGGTACTTCACGTTGCCGACCGCGAGCGCGCCGATGCCGATCCCCTTGCCCGTCGGCAGGGGCACATCGACCGCGTTCACGTCGATGCCCGCGATGCCGGCCGGCGGCACCGCGTTGACGTCGGAGGCGACGAGGAGCTTGGGCGCGGATTCGAGATCCTCCGCCGAGAGGATCGGGATGCCGGCGGGCCCGGCCGAGAGGATCACGTCGGCATCGGCAATCGCCCGGCGCCGGTCCTCCGGCGCGGTGCCGTCGACGGCGCCGACCTCGATGCCGAAGCGCCACTTCATGGTGAAGGCGATCTTCGAGACGCGCTCCTCGCCGTCGTGGCCGACGAGCACGGTCTTGGCCCCTTCGAGCGCCCCGATCACCGCCGCTACGTAGGCGACGACGCCGGCGCCGCCGAAGATCACGATGCGCTTGCCCTTGAGATCGGTGCCGTGCCGCTGGCGGAGCGCGCGCGCCACCTGCGCCACCATCGCGGCGCCCGTGGTGAAGGAGCCGGCGGGGTCGGCGAAGATGTGGTTGGCGAAGGGGGGCACGAAGGCTTTCTTCGCCCGGTCCACCATGTCGAGGGCGTCCTCGGCGTTCTTGCCGCCGATGAACAAGCCCGTGCGCACGCCGTCCTCGGGGGCGCGGGAGAAGATCGAGTCCTGGGTCAGCGAGACGACGTCCGGCAGCGTCACGTCCGTGTAGGTGACGATGGTCTCGAAGCCCGCATCGATCGCCATGTTCACGTCGAAGGGGCTCATGTGCTTGAGCGGCGTGAGCATGTGCAGGATCGAGCGGGCCATGGTCGTCTCCTCGTTCTTGGTGGGCGCGTGCGCCTGCCTTGCGAAGACCGAAGGCGGGGGCCGGGTCAAGCCCGGAGAGGAGCGGGGCCCTCCCCGCCCGTCACCGTCGCGCCCGTATTCCGTCCCCGGGCCACGACGTAGCGCAGCCCCGCGCCCGGCAGCGCCGCCTCCAGGTCGGCCACCAGCGCCCGCGCCTGCCCCTCGCTCGGCACCAGCGCGAAGCCGGTCGGACCCCAGGAGGATTGCCCGTAGCCGGCCACCCCGGCCTCGGCCACCCGGGCCAGCGCCCGCGCCACCGCGGGGCTGGCGAAGCGGCCGCCCTGGTGGGGGGCGAAATGGTCGCCGACGAGCCGCTGGATCGTCGTGATGCCCGCGCCGAAGGCCTCGGGCTCGGCGGTGACGGCGGCCGGCAGCACCTGCATCAGCACGATCCGGCAGATCTCGGCGGCCTGGGCTTCGGGGAAGCGCGGGAGATCGCGAAACGCCTCGACCTCGCGGGCGCCGTGCACGCCGGTCATCCCCGCGTCGAGGATCAGCACCACCCGCCACGCCTCGGGGTAGGGCAGGCGGGCGA
>NZ_LSIX01000650.1:0-387 GCF_001556475.1 Methylobacterium sp. CCH5-D2
GGGGCGGGTTGCGCACCCGCAGCGCCGCCTCCGCCGCCTCGGCCCGCCGCGCCAGCTCGGCCACCACCTCCGCGGGCAGCGGCGGCACGAGACCGGTCCAGCCCTCGGGCAGGAGATCGACGAAGACCTGCTCGGCCGCCTCCTGCACGCTGATCCGGACGGGCCGCTGCAGGGCGAGGCGCAGGCCGGTCCCGTCGGGATCGCGCCGGGCCACCGCGATGTAGGCGGGCATCTCCTGGGCGAGCCGCTCGGCCCCGCCGGGGGCCCGCTCGGAGAAGCTCAGGATCAGCACGCCCGCGCTCGCCCGCGCCTTGACCGAGACCGGCCTGTCGAAGGTGAGGCGGATGCGGCCGTAGGGCGCGGGCGCGGCGCCCTACGGCCGCATCC
>NZ_LSIX01000651.1:0-781 GCF_001556475.1 Methylobacterium sp. CCH5-D2
GGCGGGCGCAGATCGCCCGGAGGCCGCCGCCCTCGATGAGGGCCGCCAGCGCGTCGCCGACCGCGTAGGCGAGGTCGCGCGAATCGGTGCGCACCGCCCCGCCGAGGTCCCAGCGCGACTTCACGAGGCCGCCGAGCGCGATCTCGGTGAGCGCGACGTCGTCGCGGCCCGCCTGTCCCGCGGCGAACAGCGCGCCCTCGATGCCCGCCCGGGTGCCGGCCAGGATCGGCGCCTCGCCGCCCAGGAAGGCGCGGGCCGCCTCCTCCTGGTTGCGGAAGTGCTTCAGGTTCGGGCGGTAGCGCCCGCCCTCGGCGGTGAGCAGCTGCATGTCGGAGGCGCTCGCGCCCTCGACGGCGACCGCGTGCGCGCCGATGTCGGCGAAGCTCTCGAACCCCTCCAGCACCCCGCGCCGCCACGCGAAGGCGAGGCGCTGGGCGAAGTAGGGCCGCACCAGGAAGACCTGCTCGTTGCGCAGCGCCAGCATCTTGTCGTTGGGCACGTGCAGCATCAGGTCGGCGAGCGGGCTCCCCGCGAGGTCGCCGCGCCAGAGGTTGAGGCGGAAATCGCCGTCCACGTTCTCGCCCGCATCGACGAGGCGGAGATCCAGCCCGACCTTCAGCGCGCCGGCCACCGCCTCGGCGACCTCGACGTCGATGCCGACCGGCTTGCCCCCGCGCAGCTCCGAGAAGGGCGCGTTCTCGGCGTAGAGCGCGACGCGCAGCGTGCCGGACGACGCGACGTCGTCGAGCGGCCGGGCGGAGGCTGGCGGGGAGGCGGGGAG
>NZ_LSIX01000064.1:0-221 GCF_001556475.1 Methylobacterium sp. CCH5-D2
AGCGCACCCCTGATAAGGGTGAGGTCGGACGTTCGAGTCGTCCCAGGCCCACCATTGTCATGGTGGCCTCAAGCGCCGGCGGCGAGGTCCGTCGCCTCAGGCTGCCCCGCGCATCAGCGCGGACGGCCATTCGGCCTTGCGAGCCTTCGGCTCGGACGTACACCCATCGGGGACATAGCTCAGTTGGGAGAGCGCGTGCTTTGCAAGCATGAGGTCGTCGG
>NZ_LSIX01000652.1:0-1303 GCF_001556475.1 Methylobacterium sp. CCH5-D2
GGTCGATCCGACGCTCCACGTGGCGGCGACCTTCCCGCTCGGGGAGGCCGGCGAGGCGGCCCTGTTCGGCTACCTCGACGCCCTGCCGGAGCCCGCGGCCTACGCGGGCTTCGAGATCCCCGCCCCCGTCCTCGTCCTGCCCAACGTGTTCGAGCCGGCGCTCTGCCACCGCCTCGTCGGGATCTACGACGCCGACGGCGGCTCGGAATCGGGCGTGCACCGCGCGGGCGCGGGCGTGATGGACCACAGCTTCAAGCGGCGCCGGGACTGCACCCTCGAGGATCCGGACCTGATCCGGCAGATCCAGCAGACGATCCACCGCCGCGTGGTGCCGGAGATCGAGCGTCTGTTCTTCATGCGCATCACCCGCATGGAGCGCTACATCGTCGGCTGCTACGCGGCCGAGGACGGCGGCCATTTCCGGGCCCACCGGGACAACGGCCAGGGGCTCACCGCGCATCGCCGCTTCGCGGTCTCGATCAACCTCACGGGCGATTTCGAGGGCGGCGAGGTCAGCTTCCCCGAATACAACCCGCGCGGGATCAAGGCGCCCCCGGGCTGGGCGGTGGTGTTCCCGACCAACATCCTGCACAAGGTCAGCCCGGTGACCCGCGGGCGGCGCTACGCCTTCCTGCCCTTCGTGTACGACGAGACGGGCGCGCAGATCCGCCAGCGGGAACTCGCCAGGCAGGCCGCCGCCGAGGCTGCGGCCCGGGCCGGGGCCTGAGGCGCGGGGCGCAAGGGACCGGACTTGAGGGCGTTCGTTCGACGGGCAGGTGCGGCGGGGCAGGACGGATCGGAGCGGGCGTCCGGCCGGGCCTCGCGGGCCGCCCCGTCGCGCGGCCCGCGCCGGCTCTGGCTGCACGCCGTCGCCTACAGCCTGATCCTCTGCATCTTCGCCGCCGACGTGGTGACGCCGCCCGACAACGTCTCGATCTGCTTCGCCTACACGGTGCCGATCCTGCTGGGCGTCTACACGGGCCCGCGCTCCGCCTTCGGGCTGGCGCTCGCGACCACCGCCTCCTCGCTGCTGGGCTCCTTCATCCGGCCCCCGAGCGGGGGCATCGCGCTGAGCTTCGTGGCCAACCGCCTGATCGCCACCGCGGCGCAGTGGCTCGTCGCCTTCCTGATCGAGCAGCGCCGGCGCGGCCGGGCGATCGTGCAGGCCCATCTGGCGGAGGAGCGTGCCAAGGCGGAGACCGGCCAGCGCTTCGTGCGCATCCTCAGCCACGAGATCGCGAGCGCGCTCACGGCGATCGGCGGCCAGAGCTCGCGGCTCGCCAAGCTCGCGCCGGGCATCGAG
>NZ_LSIX01000653.1:0-21726 GCF_001556475.1 Methylobacterium sp. CCH5-D2
ATGCGGAGCCGAGCGGTCCCGGTGCGGCCCCTACGTCCCGACCCGCCCGCCGCCGCGCTTCGTGATCGCCACGACGGAGGGCCGGGGCGGCAGGTTCGGGTCGAAGTCCGGCCAGCGGGTCGCGGGCCGCTCGAAGGTGGCGGGCTCGGCCTTCGGATCCTCCTCGTCGGCCTCGCCGGGGTGCTGCACGGCCACGAAGAAGGTGGTGTCGTCGGGCGTAAAGTAGGGGCCGCA
Organism: Methylobacterium sp. CCH5-D2; assembly: GCF_001556475.1. Classification (NCBI taxonomy): domain Bacteria; kingdom Pseudomonadati; phylum Pseudomonadota; class Alphaproteobacteria; order Hyphomicrobiales; family Methylobacteriaceae; genus Methylobacterium; species Methylobacterium sp. CCH5-D2. The sequence continues at coordinate 235 of NZ_LSIX01000653.1, forward strand.
CATCTCGGCGCCCGCCGGCACCTGGAAGAAATGCTTGCCCGTGCCGCGGCCCGACCCCTCCGTCTCCATCGCCCAGATGCCGTCGGTTCGCCCGGTGCGGCCGGCGGAGTTGCCGTCGGTGGCGACCCAGAGCCGGCCCTCTCCATCGACCGAGCAATTGTCCGGCATGCCGAACCAGCCGTCCCGCGTCGTCGCCGACGAGAAGGTGGCGCCGACCGCCGCGATAGCGGGATCGCCGCAGCGGACCAGCACCTCCCAGGCAAATCCCGGCGCGGCGTAGTCCCGCCCGTCCGGGCTGATCTCGACGATGTGACCGAAGCGGTTCTCGGGCCGCGGGTTGGCGGCATCGACCTGATCGGCCTTGCGCTTCGCATTGTTGGTCAGCATCACGTAGACCTTGCCGGTCTTCGGATTGGCCTCGACGTCCTCGGGCCGGTCCATCTTCGTGGCGCCGAGCAGGTCGGCGGCGCGCCGCGTCTCGATCAGCACGTCGGCCTGATCGCGAAAACCGTTCTCCGGGGTCAGCGGACCCTGGCCGTGGACGAGCGGCAGCCATGCGCCGCGCCCGTCCGCGTTGAAGCGGGCCACGAAGAGCGTGCCGCGGTCGAGGATGTCGCGGTTGGCAGCCTTATCACTGAGATCGACCTTCGCCTCGGTGACGAAGCGGTAGACGTAGTCGAAGCGCTCGTCGTCGCCCTGGAACACGACGTAGCGCCCGTCCGCCGCCAGGATGCCGGCCGCGCCCTCGTGCTTGAACCGGCCCATGGCGGTGCGCTTCTTCGGGGTGGAGGCCGGGTCGAACGGGTCGATCTCCACCACCCAGCCGAAGCGGTTCGGCTCGTTCGGCTCGGCGCCGAGATCGAAGCGCTCGTGGTACCGGCCCCAGGCGTAGAGGTTGCCCGGGATGCCGAGGCGCTTGTGGTTGCGCGCCTCCGCCGACCCCTCGCCGAGCCTGCCCTGGAAGTAGTAGTTGATGTTCTCCTCGCAGGTGAGCCACGTGCCCCAGGGCGTCGTGCCGCCCGCGCAGTTGTTGATCATGCCGAGCACCTGCCGGCCCGCCGGATCGGCCTTGGTCCGCAGGCGCTCCGAGCCGGCGGCGGGGCCGGCGAGCACCATCGGGGTCGTCGCGGTGATGCGGCGGGCGTATCGCGAGCCCGGCACGACCTGCCAGCGGCCGTCCACCCGCTTCACCTCGATCACCGAGCCGCCGTGGGCCGCCATCTCGATGTCGACGAGCTGCTGGGACATGCCGGCGAACGCCGCCTTGCCGTCCTGCCGGCCGAGACCGGGAAACATCAGCTCCTCGTTTGTGTACTCGTGGTTGACCACGAGCAGGCCGTGGGCCGCCGGGTCGGCGGCGCCCGGCAGGGGGAAGAAGCCGATGAAGTCGTTGTTGTAGCCGAACTGCTGTCCTTGAGCCTCAGGCGTCTGGTTGCGCGGGTCGAAGGCGGGTGCGCCCGGCAGCACGGGGTCGCCCCAGCGGATCAGCACCTCGGCGTCGTGGCCCGCCGCGACGTGGTGACGCTCGTCGGAGCCGGCCGGCAGTTCGGTGAAGGGAAACGGCGAGGCGGTCTCGCGGGACGCGCCTTGCGCCGCCGCGAGGGCCCGCGGCGCCACGACGGCGCCGATCGCCCCGACCGCGAGCGCCCCGCGCAGCAGGTCGCGCCGGTGGAAGCGGGCGGCCACCACGTCGCCGAGCGTCGGGTTGGGGCTCGGATTCGAGCCCGCATCCTCGGCCGCCTCGGCGGCCTGCGAGCGGTTGAGGCTGGTCATCGGCGCTGTCTCCGGATCGTCGTACGGGGCGGCTATAGGGTGCAGATGGCACTGCGATGACGCGGGCGGCCGGAACCCGGAGCGGGCTGTGCGCGTTTTGTTCAACAAAGCTCCGCCGTATCCGTTCGTCGCGGGCGGCGCGGGTGACGATCGGGAGCCGAACGCCATGACCCAGACGGACGCGGCGACGCGCCACGCGAGCCTCCAACGCGCCGAGCGGGCCGCCGGCGAGGCCTTCGGCTGGCCGGAGGCGCCCGCCGAGGCGGTGCGCCGCTCGCTGCTTCTCAGCCCCACGGCCATCGCCGCCGCCACGGCGGTGACCACGGTGGCCGCGACGCTGACCTATTTCGTCTGAGACCGCTCGACCCAGGCTCTCGCGCACGGCGCGCCGATCGCTTATCTGCGCCCGCATGAGCGACGACGTGACCAGCGATTGGCTCGGCGACGAGCCAGGGCGTGCCGACCCGATGCGGGCGGTACGCGCCCAGACGAAACCCGCCCTGCCCAACCGCTTCTACAAGCAGGCGGGCTTCACCGAAGGGGAGGGCGGCTTCCGCCTCACCCTCGACGGGCGCCCGGCCAACACGCCGGGCCGCAACCCGCTGAGCGTGCCGAGCCTCGGCCTCGCCGAGCTGCTGGCGGCGGAGTGGGGCGCGCAGGGCGCGTTCATCGACCCCGCCACCATGCCGGTCACCCGGATCGTCAACACCACCCTCGACGGCGTCGTGCCGCGCCGGGACGCGGTGGCGGAGGATCTCGCGGCCTATGCGGGCACCGACCTCGTCGCCTACCGGGCGGACGCGCCCGAGCGTCTCGTGGCCGACCAGGCCCGCGCCTGGGATCCGGTGCTCGACTGGGCGCGCGACACCTTCGGCGTCCGCCTGATCCTCAGCGAGGGCGTGATGCACGTGAGCCAGCCGGAGGCGAGCGTCGCGGCGCTCCGCCGGGCGGTGTTCGCGGTCGAGAACCCCTATCGGCTGGCCGCGCTCCATACCTTGACCACGCTCACCGGATCCCTCCTCATCGCGCTGGCGGTGCTGCACGGCCGCCTCACGCCCGACGAGGCCTGGGCGGCCGCGCACGTGGACGAGACCTATCAGGCGGCGGTCTGGGGCCGGGACGCGGAGGCCGAGGAGCGCCTCGCCAAGCGCCGGGCCGAGTTCGAGGCCGCCGCGACCGTGGCGGCGCTCGCCGGCTGAGGCCGCCTCGTTCGAAAGGCCCGTTTCCGCCCGTAAATCCTCTGTGCTAAGGGCAGCGACGGCCGACCGCCAAGCTCGCCGCGAGAGGGGCAGGCGGAGCGGCCACAACGCCAGCACCAGCCCCGAGGCGCACCCATGAAGGACATTCTCGAGACGCTCGAGCAGCGGCGCGCCCAGGCCCGCCTCGGTGGCGGCGAGAAGCGCGTGGAGGCGCAGCACAAGCGCGGCAAGCTCACCGCGCGCGAGCGCATCGAACTCCTGCTCGACCACGGGTCGTTCGAGGAGTTCGACATGTTCGTGCAGCACCGCTCCACCGATTTCGGCATGGAGAACCAGAAGATCCCCGGCGACGGCGTCATCACCGGCTGGGGCACGGTGAACGGCCGCACGGTCTTCCTGTTCTCGAAGGACTTCACGGTCTTCGGCGGCTCGCTCTCCGAGACGCACGCGGCCAAGATCGTGAAGGTGCAGGACATGGCGCTGAAGATGCGCGCCCCGATCATCGGCATCTTCGACGCGGGCGGCGCGCGCATCCAGGAGGGCGTGGCCGCGCTCGGCGGCTACGGCGAGGTCTTCCGCCGCAACGTCGCGGCGTCCGGCGTGATCCCGCAGATCTCCGTCATCATGGGGCCGTGCGCGGGCGGCGACGTCTACTCGCCCGCCATGACCGACTTCATCTTCATGGTGCGCGACACGAGCTACATGTTCGTGACCGGGCCCGACGTGGTGAAGACCGTCACCAACGAGGTCGTCACCGCGGAGGAACTCGGCGGCGCCAAGGTGCACACCTCCAAGTCCTCGATCGCCGACGGCGCCTTCGAGAACGACGTCGAGGCGATCCTGCAGATCCGGCGGCTGCTCGACTTCCTGCCCGCCAACAACATCGACGGCGTGCCGGAGATCGAGAGCTTCGACGATCCCTTACGCCTCGACAAATCCCTCGACACGCTGATCCCCGACAACCCGAACAAGCCCTACGACATGGGCGAGCTGATCCGGCGGGTCGTGGACGAGGGCGACTTCTTCGAGATCCAAGCGGCGTATGCCCGCAACATCATCACGGGCTTCGGGCGCATCGAGGGGCGCACGGTCGGCTTCGTGGCGAACCAGCCCCTGGTGCTGGCGGGCGTCCTCGACTCGGACGCCTCGCGCAAGGCCGCGCGCTTCGTGCGCTACTGCGACGCCTTCTCGATCCCGATCGTCACCTTCGTGGACGTGCCGGGCTTCCTGCCGGGCACCGCGCAGGAATACGGCGGCCTGATCAAGCACGGCGCCAAGCTGCTCTTCGCCTACTCCCAGGCGACGGTGCCGCTGGTGACGGTGATCACCCGCAAGGCCTTCGGCGGCGCCTACGACGTCATGGCCTCGAAGCATGTCGGCGCCGACGTGAACTACGCCTGGCCCACCGCCCAGATCGCCGTGATGGGCGCCAAGGGCGCCGTCGAGATCATTTTTCGGAGTGAGATCGGCGATGACGAGAAAATCGCCGAGCGCACCAAGGAGTACGAGGACCGCTTCCTCTCGCCCTTCGTGGCGGCCGAGCGCGGCTACATCGACGAGGTGATCATGCCGCACTCCACCCGCAAGCGCGTCGCCCGGGCGCTCAGCATGCTGCGCACCAAGGAGATGGAGCAGCCCTGGAAGAAGCACGACAACATCCCGCTCTGAAGGCGGGACGCTCACACGGCCTCCGGCCTATTCCTTCCGGCGCCGTGGATCCCCTCTCCCCGCGCGCGGGGAGAGGGCCGCGGCCTCGCGGCGATCGGCCTGCCACCGTCATTCCGGCGCGAAGATCGTGATGTTGGAGTTCAGCTGATAGGCCGCGGTCGGCCGCGTGTTGACGAAGCGCAGGCGGATCGGGCTCTCGCCCAGGATCGCGCCGAAGCCCGGGGTCACCGGGACCGGAAGGCAGGTTTCCAGAGCCCTGGCGGCAGCCTCCTCGTAGAGTCGCCGCGTCTCCCCGTCGCCGGTGAGGTGGCGGGCGGTGACCAGCGGCTTGCCGCGCAACGCGCCCGCCTTGTCGAGGCCGAACCGGAAGGCGATCAGCGAGCCCTCGCTGCCCTCCGGTGCCTGCCAGCATCCGGCGAGCCGCGCCCGGAAGGTCGCCCAGTCGTTGACCGCGCCGTCCTGCGCGGCAGCCGGCGCCGCGGGGGCGAATGCGCTGGCGAGGAGGCTGGCGAGGAGGCCGGCGAGCGTGCCGATCAGCTCCGGTCGCTGCTCTCGATGACGGCGCATAGGGTGAGGTCTCCGGTATCCTTGTGCGTCACCGAGCAGGTGATCGCGGCGCCCCCGGCCTCGACCTTGCTGTGCCGCAGCCGGCTCGCAGCCTCCTGGGCCCGGTGCGCGGCCGCCGCGACCGTCGCCGCCGCGATGCCGGTGATCGCGTGGCCCGCCTGCCCGAACAAGGTGTAATACGCCTCCGGCGGGTTCGCTCCGCGGAACTGCGCGCCGACCGAGGACGGGTGCGGCGCCGCGCAGGAAAGCGTCAGGCTCGTCTGCGCATCCGCGGTGAACCGGGCATAGTCACGGCTGCGGTCGTCGAGCCGCGCCCCGGTCTCGGCGGTGACGCGATCGATCAGGTCCCCGCATTCGTCGGCACTGGCCGGACCGGCGACCATGAGGGCGAAGGTGAGGGCGAGGGGGCGCATACCGTGCAAAGATAGCGCGCCGACCGGGTCGGGCGAGCGCCCGGTCAGCCTGCCGCAGCCTCGGCGGCCGGACCGGGCGTCTCCCGCCCGAGATCGAGCCAGACGATCTCCGGCGGTACGCCGATCCGCACCGGCACCCGGCTGACGCCGAAGCCCCCCGAGACGATGATGTGCCGGCCCCGCGACACGACGTGCCCGTAGGACAGGTCGAGACCCTGCACGCGCCGGATCGCGGGCGAGTGGCCGAGCAGGCGGATCTGTCCGCCATGGGTGTGCCCCGACAGGGTGAGCGCGAAGCGATCCGGCACATCGGGGAAGATGTCGGGCTCGTGCGCCATCAGGATCGCGGGGGCGTCGTCGGTGATCCTGGCCACCGTCGCCGGCAGGTCGTCGCGCCACCCCACGAGGTTGCCGGCCCGGTCGAGGAAGGCCTGCTGGTCGCCGAGTCCGGCGAGCCAGAACGGGCGTCCCTGGTGCACGAGGCGCACCGCATCGTTCTCCAGCACCGGGATCCCGCGCGCCTCGAGCGCCCGCTGCGCCTCGGGCGGCCCGGCCCGGCGCCGTTGCGCGTCGTGGTCGTCCCACCAGTCGTGGTTGCCCAGGACCGCGTGGATGCCGAGGGGCGCGCGCAGGCACTCCACCGTGCGGGCGAAGGCGTCGAGCGGTACCCGGCGCCACGCGATGCGCCCGGAGGCCGGGTAATCGCCGAGCAGCAGCACGAGATCGGGCTGCAGCGCGTTCGTGGCGTCCACGATCTCGGCCACGCGGTCCAGCGGCATGAACGGTTCGCAGACATGGAAATCCGCGAGCACCGCCACCGTGAGGCGCAGGCCCGGCGTCCAGCCGGGCAGCGCCGGCGCGTAGCGCGTCACGACGAGGCCGTGCATCGCCTCGACGCCGACGCCGTAGGCCGCCGTCCCGGTGAGCCCGAAGGCCGAGGCGTAGCCGAGCCCGGTCAGAACCTGGCGCCGGGTCGGGAGAATCAGCATCGGAGGCTCGTCGCGGCTCGGACAGACGGCCTCGACGGCCCCGGTCGCGCAGGATGCGCGCGCAGTATGGCCGAATTGGCCCGGGCCGGGCGGCCGCCGTCCGGCAGCGCGCCCGGCCGCGCTTCACGCGAGGGCCTCCGGCTCGCTCAGGCGAGCGGATTGGGCTCGCTCAGACGAGCGGCTTGGGCTCGCTTACGCGAGCGGCTCGTCCTCGTGTACGAGGCTGAGGATGCCCTGCCGTCCGGTCGCGGGCGCGGCGGGCCGGCGCTCCTGCTTCTTCGGGCGGCCCGCGGCGGCGGCGAGCGCCGGCAGCGCGAGGGGGCGGAAACCGTAGAGCGACTCGCCCTGGTCCATCTGGCGACGCTCGCTCTCGGAGGCGCTGACCTGGGTCTCGCTGGGGGCGTACATGGGAGGGGTTCCTGTGCGACGGGGCCGATGCTCGGCCGCCTCGCCCGTCGCCGCCTTCGTCGGCGGCCTCGGGGCTTCCTCGGGGCGCCCGCCGGGTCCGGCGGACCTCCCGATACAAGGCCAATCGAGCTGAACGCTTGCTTAAGGCCGTTCCGGTCCGACACGGTACTGACTTTCGGCACTACCTCCGGCGACGCGGGCGTGGCGCGGGGGATTCAGGCCGCAGCGCCGAGGCCCTCGGACCGGATCCAGTCCCGCGTGCGGTCCAGCGCCCGGGTCAGGCGATCGAAAAGGGCGTCGATCTCGTCGGGCGCGATGATCAGCGGCGGGCAGACCGCCACGCGGTCGCCGGTCAGAAAGCGCACGATCAGACCTTCGGCTTGCGCGAAGGCGACGCAGCGCGCGGCCACCCCCGCCTTCGGGTCGTACTGCGCCTTGGTCCGCTTGTCGGCGACGATCTCCAGGCCGCCGATCAGCCCGATGCCGCGGGCCTCGCCGACGATGTCGTGCTCGGCGAGCCGCGCGAGCCGGGCCTGGAAGTGCGGCGCCTTCTCGGCCGCCCCCTCGACGATCCGGTCGCGCCGGTAGATCTCGATCGCCTTCAGGGCCACCGCGCAGGCGACCGGGTGGCCCGAATAGGTGGTGCCGTGCCCGAAGGTGCCGAGCTTCGCGCTCTGGTCCACCATCGCCGCGTAGAGCGGCTCGTCGACGGTGATCCCGCCGAGCGGCACGTAGCCGGAGGTGACGGCCTTGGCGAAGGAGAGCGTCTGGGGCGCCATGCCGAGCGCCTCCGAACCGAACCACGTGCCGAGCCGCCCGAAGCCGCAGATCACCTCGTCGGCGATGAAGCGCACGTCGTAGCGGGCGAGCACCGTCTGGATCGCCTGGAAGTAGCCCCGCGGCGGCACGATGGCCCCGCCCGCGCCCATCACCGGCTCGGCGATGAAGGCCGCGACCGTGTCCGGATCCTCGCGCAGGATCATCTGTTCCAGCTCGTCGGCGAGCCGGGCGGAGAAGGCCTCCTCGCTCTCGCCGGCTTCCGCGAAGCGGTAATGGTGCGGGCAGGCCGTGTGGAGGAAGCCCGGCAGGGGCAGGTCCCAGTCGGCGTGGTTGGCCTGGAGCCCGGTGAGCGAGGCGGTGGCGACCGTGACGCCGTGATAGCCCCGGCTCCGGCCGATGATCTTCTTCTTGGCGCGACGGCCCAGCGCGTTGTTGTAGTACCACGCCAGCTTGACCTGGGTGTCGTTCGCCTCCGAGCCCGAGGAGGTGAAGAACACCTTCGAGGTCGGGATCGGCATCAGCTCCTTCAGAACCTCGGCGAGCTCGATCGCCGGGTCATGGCTGCGGCCGGAGAACAGGTGCGAGAAGGGCAGGCGGCCCATCTGCGCCGCCGCGGCCTCGACGAGCTCCGCGTTCGAGTAGCCGAGCGCCGTGCACCAGAGCCCGGCCATGCCCTCGATATAGGGGCGCCCATCGGTGTCGTAGACGTGCACGCCCTGGCCGCGCTCCAGCACCAGCGGGCCGTTCGCGCGGTGCGCGTCGAGATTGGTGTAGGGGTGGATCAGGGTTTCGACGTCGCGGGTCGCGAGGTTCGACAGCATGGCGTTTACGTCTCGGGCGTTTCGTCGAGGAGCGTGTCCCCGCCACACTACCGGCCCGATGCGCGAGCAGTAACCCCGTGGAGACCCGGGCGGATCGCGGCCCGGCGCATGGATCGCCAGAATGTTCGACCCGGCCCAGATCGTCGCGGCCCCCGCGCCCGGCCGCGCCTGCGGCGCCTGTACGCTCTGCTGCAAGGTCTACGACGTGCCGGCGGTCGAGAGCGTCGCCGGACAATGGTGCCGGCACACGCGGGCGGGCCAGGGCTGCGGCATCCACGCGACGCGGCCGGACCATTGCCGCAATTTCCACTGCCTCTGGATGACCGAGAGCTGGCTCGGTCCCGAGTGGAAGCCGGACCGCGCCAAGATGGTGCTCGGCCTCGACCCCGTGACCCGCAACATGAACGTGCAGGTCGATCCGGGGCAGGCCAACGCCTGGCGGCGCGAGCCCTATTACGGCCAGCTCAAGCGCTGGGCCGCGGCCTCGATCCCGAAGGGGCGGACGGTGCTGGTCCACGTCAACAAGAGCACCACCGTGGTCCTGCCCGACCGCGACGTGAGCCTCGGCGTGCTCGGCCCGCAGGACCGCATCGTCGCGCGCGCCCGGATGACGCCGCAGGGACCGACCCTCGACATCGAGACCGTGCGGGCGGCCTGATTCAGCGCACGTCCATCCGGTCGAGCAGAGCCGTCAGATCCTCCGGGTCGATCCTGAAGTCGCGCAGGTGGTCCCGCCGCGCCCCGGGGGCCGCCGCCCCGTAGAGGGCATGGTAGGGTTGGCCGCGGGCCGCCGCGATGTCGCGGTAGTACGGGTCCTGGAAGGTCTCGGGGGCGAGGTGCACCACCGGCGTGCCGGCTGGGCTGAACACCGTGTTGACGAGCCCGGCCCCCTTGATGCCGACCACCGCCTCGGCCGCGGCGAACAGCGCGACCTGATCGGCCACCTCCAGGCGCTCGGTGTCGATGACCGCGAAACCGCGGGCGCGCAGCAGGGGGAGGATGGCGTCCCGGTTCAGGAGATCGCGCTGGCGCAGCCGGTTGCGGTCCACGAACAGGCGCAGGCCGCGCCGTCCGCGCTGGCGCGCGAGGAGGCGCGGCACGAGCGTGGCCGGCCGCAGGCGCCCGACCCGCTGCCGTAGCACCGCGTCGAGGCGGGCGAGCGCCTCCGGCGACTTCGCCAGGCCGGCATGGCGGACCGGGCTCACCCAGTGCAGGCGCGGGACGCGGTAGGCCGTTTCCGGATCGATGAAGCGCAAGGCCACGTCGCGCGCCCGGCCGAGCCAGAGCCGGACCGAGCGCTCGCGCATCCGGTTGTTGTGCCAGTCGTGCCGCGGCAGCAGCAGGGTGATGGTCTCGCCCGGGTGCCGGGCGCGCAGGACGTCGAGCGCGGCCAGCCGCGGCAGGTCCTCGCAGAGCCAGTGGCCGTAGTTGAACGAGCCCTGGTTGCCGACATAGAGGCAGGGGCCGGGCGCGGGCGGCATGTCCTGCGCTTCCGCCTCCGGCGCCAGGGGGCCGGAGAGCGCCCGCTCCTCCGGACGGTGGCTCTCGTAGACGAAACGCCGCCCGCCCGCCGCGCCGACGTAGAGCACGTTGCGCAGGATCGTCGCGTCCTCCAGCCGCACCAGCAGGGCGGGGGGCGCTGCGCCGATGCCGTCCTCCGCGAAGCGGGCCAGCATCGCCGGCGGGGCGGGCGCATCGCGCAGGCGCAGCGTCTCCGGCATCGGCCAGCGGTAGCGCCAGGACGGATAGAGCACGTCGAGCACCTCCGCCCCGTCGCCCCCCGCACGGAGGGCCGCGATCTCCGCCGGCAGATCGACCGAACCGTCGGCCGGGTAGAGCGCCCGCGGGGCGCAGGAGACGTAAGCGGTCATGCGGCGGCCTTCTGGCACAGCCGGCCCCGCGCCGCATCCCGTCGTGCGATCGAACTTAACCGTCCCGAAACCATGGGGCGGAATAAATCGTTGGGCCGGCGGCGCTCACGGGTGCGCGGCAGCAGTGGCGTAACGGATGGCTCGCGCCGTGATGACGAGACGTGGACTCAACGCGGGCGCGCGCCGCCCCACAGGCCTGCGCTGGATCGGTGCCGCCGTCGCGCCCTGGATCGCCGGCACCGCCTTTCTGGTTTCCTTCACGGCCGACGCGGGAACCGGCGGTCCGGGCATCCTGGGGCCGGACCGGGACCTGATCCGCGCCCTGCCGGCCGACCTCGTGACGCTGGGCGCCCTGCGCCGCTCGGCCCTGCCCGCCTTCGAGCGGTCCGCGGGCACCGCCGCCCGGCGCCCGGCCTCCCTGCTCGACCTCGAACTCACCGCCAACGTCAGCGGCCTGCTGACGCCGGGCTCGGCCACCTGGAACCCGGACCTCGAACCCGACCAGGGCTTCGTGCCGGTGGCCGACCTCGGCCTGACCACGGGGGCGGGCAGCGCCGCCTCGACGGGGTCGGCGAGCGCCGACATCACGGCCGGCGACGTGCTGCGCCACGACGGCTCGACGCCCCCCGTGCCCCGCGCCGTCGCGCTCTCCTCGACGACGCCCGCGCCCGCCGACGCGACGCCCGTCGAGGTCGCCGCCGCGAGCCTGCTGATGCCCGAGATCCTGCGCTCCGAGCGCGCCGCGCCCGTCGCGCCGGAGGGCGCGCGCTCCCGCTACGCGGACCTGATCGCGCCCGACGCCCTCGACAAGGAGCAGCGCTGCCTCGCCGAGGCGGTCTATTTCGAGGCGCGCAGCGAGCCCGAAGCGGGCCAGGCCGCCGTGGCGCAGGTCGTGCTCAACCGCGTGAAGAGCGGGCTCTATCCCGCCAACGTCTGCGGTGTCGTCTACCAGAACCGGCATCGCTACATGGGCTGCCAGTTCTCCTTCGCCTGCGAGGGCAAGTCGCTGCGCATCGCCGACTCGGCCTCCTGGCAGACCGCGAGCCGCATCGCCCGGTCGGTGATCGAGGGGCGGACCTATCTCGCCGAGGTCGGCGCCGCGACGCACTACCATGCGGACTACGTCCGGCCCGGCTGGTCGCGGCGTCTGCGCCGGATGGACGTCATCGGGCGGCACATCTTCTACACCCTCAAGCCCGGGCAGACCTGATGTGCACAGCTTCTTGCGGGGTCGATATACTTACGTAAGTGCGAATCCGTAGTCGCGACCAAGGGTTAATTTTACCGTGAGTCGCGATTAAGCTTGCGTGAAGGGCAACCGGGACGCCTTCTGGACGTCGAGATGAGCGCCAAGCAGCGCCCCATCCGTTCCGTCCTTCTCAAGCGTCCGAGGAAGCCCACCCATGACCGCGCCGGTCACCCGTACATCCCTCTGGCTCACCGCGCTCGCCGGCGCCGTCCTGCTCGCCGGGCCGGCCCAGGCCGGCGGCTGCGCCGGCGCCGCCTGCTACCGCTACGTCTCCACCCCGCCGGTCTTCGACACCGTGCAGGAGACCGTGCTGGTCCGCCCGCCCCGCACGGTCTACCGCACAGTCCCGCCGGTCTACGACACCGTCGCCGAGCGGGTGATGGTGGCCCCGGGCGGGCGCGTCTGGACCACCCGCCGCGGTCCCTACGGCGAGCTGGAGGGCTGCTGGGTCTCGACGCCGCCGCGCTTCGCCGTGCGGAACCGGCAGGTGCTGGTGCGGCCCGCCCAGGCGATCCCGGAGACGATCCCGCCGCAATACGCCAGCGTCAGCCGCCGCGTCCTCGTCGCGCCGGCCCGCGCCGGCTGGGTGCCGACGGGCGGCGGCTACGGCCCCGGCCCCGGCCCCGGCTTCGGTCCCGGCTTCGGCCCTGGTCCGGTCGGACCGGTCGGCTCGATCCCCGACGCGCTGGGCATCGCGGGGGCGAGCGCCGTGGATCTCGGCGTCGGACTCGGCCTCTCCCGGGGCAGCATCTACGACGGCTACTGAGACGCGGCGTCCCGGTTCGGTCGGATCGCCGGGGCATGTCCCCGGCGATCTTGATTCGGGACGCCCACGCCACAGGTCACCTCCGTTCGGGGAGGCGCGCGATGGCGACGTTCAAGGCGTGGGTGGTCGAGCGGGGCGCGGGCGGCCAGAGCCTGACCTTCCGCGACTTCGACGAGGCCGACTTCATGGACGGCGACGTCACCGTCCGGGTCACCCATTCGGGCCTCAACTACAAGGACGGGCTGGCGCTGACCGGGCGCTCGCCGGTGGTGCGCCGTTTCCCGATGATTCCCGGCATCGACTTCGCGGGCGTGGTCGAGGCTTCCGCCGATCCCGCCTACCGGCCGGGCGACGCCGTCGTGCTGACGGGCTGGGGCGTCGGCGAGACCCATCTCGGCGCCTACGCGGAGAAGGCCCGCGTGAGGGGCGCGTGGCTGGTGCCCCTGCCGGACGGGCTCACCGCCGAGCAGGCGATGGCGATCGGCACGGCGGGCTACACCGCGATGCTGTCGCTGATGGCGCTCGAGGCGCACGGCCTGAGGCCGGAGCACGGCCCGGCCCTCGTCACGGGCGCCTCGGGCGGTGTGGGCTCGGTCGCGGTCGCGCTGCTGGCGCGGGCCGGCTGGCACGTCATCGCCTCGACGGGGCGCGAGGGGGAGGCCGCGTACCTGCGCGGGCTCGGCGCCGCCGAGATCATCGACCGGGCCGAACTCTCGGTGCCCGGCAAGCCGCTCGCGAAGGAGCGCTGGGCCGCCGCCGTCGATGCGGTCGGCTCCACCACGCTGGCCAACGTGCTGGCCGGGACGCGGGCGGACGGCGCCGTGGCGGCCTGCGGGCTGGCGCAGGGCATGGACCTGCCGACCTCGGTCGCGCCCTTCATCCTGCGCGGCGTCGCGCTTCTGGGCATCAACAGCGTGACCACGCCGCAGCCGAAGCGGCGCGAGGCCTGGGCCCGGCTCGCGGCCGAACTCGACCTCGACAAGCTCGCCGCGATGACGACCCGGGTCGGCCTCCAGGCGGTGGGGCGGCTCGGGGAGGAGATCCTCTCCGGCAAGGTGCGGGGTCGCACGGTCGTGACGATCGGCTGACCGCTCGCGCGGAACCGCCGCCGCGGCCGCGGCATTGCCGCTTTCATGAGCATCGCATTCGTCCGCGAGAAGGAGGGCGGGGAGGCCTTCGAGGATCTTCCCGACCGTCCGATCTCCCCGCACACCAATTTCGTGACGCCCGAAGGGCTGGCCCGGATCGAGGCGGAGGTCGCGAGCCTCCAGGCCGAGGTCGGCCGCCTCGATCCCGGCGACAAGGCCGGACAGGCCCGCTTGGCGCGCGACCTGCGCTACTGGACCGCGCGCCAGGGCACGGCGCAACTCGTCGAGCGGGTCGAGGGCGAGGCCGTGCATTTCGGCTCGACCGTGACGCTCCGGCGCGAGGACGACAGCCGCCAGACCTTCCGCATCGTCGGCGAGGACGAGGCCGACCCGGCCAAGGGTTCGATCTCCTACGTCGCCCCGCTCGCCCGCGCCATCACCGGCAAGAGCGTCGGCGATGTGGTCGAGGTGAACGGGCAGGAGGTCGAGGTCGCGGAGATCCGCTGAGCGGACGGCTCTCCGGCCGCCTCCGCCCTCACGCCGCGTTGCTGGCCAGCTGATCGAGGCTGGCGCTGATGTTGCCGAGATCGCCCGCCGCCGCGTGCATGCTGCCCGAGATCTCCCGGGTGACCGCGCTCTGCTCCTCGATCGCGCCGGCGACGCCGGTCACGTAGCCCTGGACCTCGTCGACCGTCCGGCCGATCGCTTGGAGCATGCCCGCGACCTCGTCCGAGACGGTCTGCATCTGCATGATCTGGTTCGAGATCTCCGCCGTGGCAGCCGTCGTCTGGCTCGCGAGCGCCTTCACCTCCGTGGCGACGACCGCGAACCCCTTGCCGGCCGCGCCGGCCCGGGCCGCCTCGATCGTCGCGTTGAGCGCCAGGAGGTTGGTCTGCTCGGCCACCTTGGTGATCGTCTGCACGACCCCGTCCATCGCGCGCGCGGCCTCCCGCAACTGCCGGGTGAAGGCGTCCGCCGCCCGCGCGCGCGCGCTGATTCCGTCCACTGCCTGCTTGGAGCGGGCCATGTTGGCGCTGATCTCCGTGACGGAGGCGCTGAGTTCCTCGGCGGCGGCGGCGACGGCCTGCACGTTGCCGAGGGTGAGCCGCGTGGCATCCGTCGCGTGGAGCCGGGCCTGGGTCGCCGCGGTGATGTCGGCGGCGAACTTCATCACCTTGTAGGGCCGGCCGGCGGCGTCGAGGATCGGGTTGTAGCTGGCCTGGAGCCAGATCTCCCGGCCGTTCCGGCCGCGGCGCTCGAAGATGCCGCTGCGGAAGGTGCCGCGCCGCAGGTCCGCCCAGAAGGCCGCGTATTCCGGCCCCGCCGCGGAGGCCGGATCGACGAACATGCGGTGATGCTGCCCGACGATCTCGCTCGCCTGGTAGCCGACCGCCTCGAGGAAGTTGCTGTTGGCCTCCAGGATGACGCCGTCGAGATCGAAGGCGATGACGGCCTGCGATCGGCCGACGGCGTCCATCTGCCCGCGGATCTCCGCGTCCCGCAGGCGCTGGGCCGTGACGTCGATCCCGTACTTGACCACCTTGAACGGCCGCCCCGACTCGTCGAGGATGGGGTTGTAGCTCGCCTGGAGCCAGACCTCCCGGCCGCCCTTGCCGAGGCGCATGAACTCGCCGCTCAGCGGCTCCCCACGGTTCAGGCGTTCCCAGAAGGACGCGTACTCCGCCCCCACGGCATCCGGCGCCATGAAGATCCGATGGTGCTGCCCGCGGATCTCATCGATCCCGTAGCCCATCGCCGACAGGAAATTCCGGTTCGCGTCGAGAATCCGGCCGTCGAGACCGAAATGGATCACGGCCTGCGTCTTGTCGATCGCGCCGATCTGACCAGTCAGATCGAGACGCTCGCGCATCCGGTCGGTGACGTCGCTCGCCTGGATCGTCACCCGCGCCGTCCGCCCGCGGGCATCCGGCACGGGCAGGTAGAGAACCTGCAGCCAGATCGCCCGCCCGTCCTTCGTGCGGAACTGCTCGGTCGCGTCCTGTCGTTCGCCACGGATGAGGGCCGCCGACAGGACGCCGCTCGCGGTTTCCGGCGCCGCGACGAGCTGGCCGTGATGCCGGCCGACGATCTCGTCCGCGCCGAAGCCCAGGGCACGGCAGAAGCGCTCGTTGGCGGCCAGGACCGTTCCATCGGGAGACAATTCGGCCATCATGAGCGCGCCGTCGAGTGCGGCCAGCTTGGCCGCCGCGCGGGACGGTCCGCGAATTCCGTTGAACATCGTTGCCCCTCCCGAGCTGCGATCGACATGGCGGTATCGAAGCGCGAATTCTACCTGGTGGGGTAGCTTTCCCGATCGGGCGGCCTGTACCGGCAGTTGTACGAGTGGATGCTTGTCGATTCATTAATTTGATGACGCGACAAGATTTCGTGACCGCAGACCACGCTCACACTGCGAGTTTATCGCGCAGATTTCGTTGTAGCCCTCACGCAAGATTGAATTTTACTTCTTCACTCAACTCACGATTGCGTTTCTTTTCCGGGGGCGGCGTATCCCTCGAAGGCGGGACGCATCCCGGCGATCGCCTCGGCCGCGAAATCCATGAAGGCGCGCACCCGGGGCGCGTGCCGGAGGTCGGGATGGGTGAGGAGCCAGAGGTCCGCGCCCAGTTCCGCCTCGACGCCGCCGAGGCGGCACAGGGACGGGTCGGCATCGCCCGCGTAGCAGGGCAGCGGGCCGACCCCGATTCCCGCCGCGATCGCCTCGCGCAGGCCCATCACCGTGTTGAGTTGCAGGACGACCCGGTCCGCGCCGGCGCGTGCCCGGACGAACCGGGCGAAACGCCCGCCGGCGACCGAATCCGACAGGCCGACCCAGGACTCGGCCGGCCCGCGGGGCCTGTCGGCGCGCCCGTAGACCGCCCAGGCGATGCCCGAGAGGCGCCGTCCCACGAGGTTCGGCGGCGGCTCGAGGCCGGCGCGCAGCGCCACGTCCGCGTCGCGACGCGAGAGGTTCAGGGCCTCCTCGGCCACGACGAGGTCGGCCCGCACCGCCGGATGGCGGACCAGGAAGCGGCCGACGAGCGGCACGAGCAGTTCGGCGACGAAGCCTGCCGCCGCGGTGATGCGCAAGAGGCCGGCCGGGGTCTGCGCCCGGCCCGCGACCGCGCGGCCGAAGCCGGCCACGTCCGCCTCCATGCGCGCGGCCGCCGCCGTCATCGCCTCGCCCGCCTGCGTCGGCACGTAGCCGGTGCGATGCCGCTCGAACAGCGCCGTGCCGAGCACCGCCTCGATCTGCTGCAGGCGACGGAAGGCCGTGGAGTGGTTGATGCCGAGATGGGCGGCGGCATGCGTGAGCGCGCCCCGGTCGGCGATCGCCTTGACCAGGCGGAAGTCGTCCCAGGCGAGCGGATCCTTTGCAAGCATGCAAGGATCATCTTGCACGTCGGGGCATTTCCGCAAGCGGGCGAACGCGCGATACCCGCGCCGGGCGGGCCGCGGCCCGACGGACAAGGGCTTACGAGGAGACGCCGCGATGGCAAAGGTTCTGGTGCTCTACTACTCGTCCTGGGGCCACGTGGAGCAGATGGCGCAGGCGGCGGCCGAGGGCGCCCGCGAGGCGGGGGCCGAGGTCACGCTCAAGCGCGTGCCGGAACTCGTGCCCGAGGAGGTCGCGCGCCAGTTCCACTACAAGCTCGACCAGGCGGCGCCGGTCGCCAGCCCCGACGAGCTCGACCAGTACGACGCCATCATCTTCGGCACGCCGACCCGGTTCGGCAACATGGCGGCGCAGATGAAGCAGTTCCTCGACCAGACCGGCGGCCTGTGGGCCCGCGGCGCCCTCGTCGGCAAGGTCGGTTCCGTCTTCACCTCCACGGCCTCGCAGCATGGCGGCCAGGAGACCACGCTGACGAGCTTCCACACCGTGCTGCTCCACCACGGCATGGTGCTCGTCGGGCTGCCCTACAGCTTCCAGGGCCAGAACGGCGTCGATGCGGTGAAGGGCGGCTCGCCCTACGGCGCGACCACGATCGCGGCCAACGACGGATCGCGCCAGCCGAGCGCGGTCGAACTCGACGGCGCCCGCTTCCAGGGACGGCACGTCGCGACGATCGCGGGCAAGCTGGCCTAGCCCGAGAGGGCGGGCGCCCAAGAAAAAAGGCTCGGATTGCTCCGAGCCTCTGAAGGATAAAGGCCATTGGGGGCTGAACTGGCCTTCGTGATGGCTCAACGGGCCGGCCCGATCCCGGTTCCGCGACGGCGCGAAAAATTTTCAGCGCGGCGCCGCGGCCCGGGTCAGCCGGTCGCGGATCGCCTCGCCGAGACCGGATTCCGGGATCGGCGACACCGCGATGCAGGGTGCACCCGAGGCGTCGAGCGCGCGCAGCGCCCCGAACAGCTGCGCGGCCGCCTCGGCGAGGTCGCCGCCGGGACTGAGGTCGCGTACGGCGCGGGCCTGTCCCAGTCCGTCCGGGCGCGCGCCGCCGAAGAGCAGCGCCGCCTCACCCGGCTCGAGGGCCGTGGCGTCGAGGCGCACGCGCGCCCGCGGCGCGTAGTGCGAGGCGAGCAGGCCGGGTCCCGCGGGCCGGGCCGCGTCCGCTTCGGCGGCCGTCTCAGGCTCCTGCCCCAGCACCGCGGCGAGCGCGGCGCGCGTGATCCCGCCGGGCCGCAGCAGACGCGGCCATCCGCCGAGGCAGGCCACCACCGTCGATTCGACCCCGACCCGTGTCGCGCCGCCGTCGAGGAGCGCCGCGATCCGGCCGTCGAGATCGGCGAGGACGTGATCCGCGCAGGTCGGGCTGACCCGCCCCGAGCGGTTGGCGGAGGGGCCGGCGAGCGGCCGTCCGAAGGCCTGGAGCAGATCGCGCGCGAGCGGGTTGCCCGGCACCCGCAGGGCCACGCTCGGCAGGCCCGCGCGCGCGAGATCGCAGACCGTCGTCTCCGCCGTCGCCGGCACCACCAGCGTCAGCGGCCCGGGCCAGAACGCCGCGGCCAGGGCTTCCGCGAAGGCGTCGAACCGCCCCTGCCGCCGCGCCGCGGCGGGATCGGGCAGATGCGCGATCAGCGGGTTGAAGCGCGGGCGCTCCTTGGCGGCGAAGATGCGCGCGACGGCCTCCGGATCGGTCGCGTCGGCGCCCAGGCCGTAGACCGTCTCGGTCGGGAAGGCGACGAGCCGCCCGGCCCGTAGGAGCCGCGCGGCCTCGGCGATCCCCGCCGGGTCGCCGGACAGGCGCCGCGTCGAAGCGGACGCCGTTGACCCCGGATCGTTCATATATAAACTATCTCCGGCCGTGACGGAGGCCGCGGCATCGGCTTATGTCGGCGCGAGCGCGCCGGCCTAGCCCCAGCGGCCCGTACGCGTCAAACGAGCGGACCGGCCTCCGAGCCGGCCGGGGAGGAATATCCGTGAGCTACCGCGCGCCCGTATCCGAGATGGTGTTCACGCTGGCCCACGTCGCGGGCCTGCCCGAGGAGGCTCTCAGCAGCGCGGACGCGGAGGCGATCCTCACCGAGGCCGGCCGGCTCGCCGCCGACGTGATCGCGCCGTTGAACCGCGTCGGCGATCGCCACGGCGCCACGCTGAGCGCGGGGACGGTGACGACGGCGCCGGGCTGGGCCGAGGCCTACCGGGCCTTCGTGGATGGGGGCTGGAACGGGCTCGCCGCCGATCCGGACCACGGCGGCCAGGGCCTGCCGCATCTGCTGGGCGCCGCCGCGACCGAGATCTGGAACGGGGCGAACCTCGCCTTCAGCCTCTGCCCGATCCTGACCGCGGGCGGCATCGAGGCGCTGGTCGCGCACGGCTCGGACGCGCTGAAGGCGCGCTACCTGGAGAAGCTGGTCTCGGGCACCTGGACCGCCACCATGAACCTCACCGAGCCGCAGGCCGGCTCGGACCTCGCCGCGCTCCGCACCCGGGCGGAGCCCGCGGGCGACGGCAGCTACCGGATCACCGGCGCCAAGATCTACATCACCTACGGCGAGCACGACATGGCGGACAACATCGTCCACCTCGTGCTGGCCCGGCTGAAGGACGCGCCCGCGGGCACCCGCGGCATCTCGCTGTTCCTCGTGCCCAAGGTGCTGCCGGACGGATCGCGCAACGACCTGCGCTGCTCCGGGCTGGAGCACAAGCTCGGCATCCACGCCTCGCCGACCTGCTCGATGGCCTTCGGCGACGAAGGCGGCGCCACGGGCTGGCTCGTCGGCGAGGAGAACCGCGGGCTCGCCTGCATGTTCACCATGATGAACTCGGCCCGGCTCAACGTCGGCCTACAGGGCGTGGGCGTGGCGGAGGCCGCCACGCAGAAGGCGCTGGCCTACGCCCAGGAGCGCCGCCAGGGCCGCGCACCGGGGGCGGCCGAGGCGAGCCCGATCGTCGCCCACGCCGACGTGCAGCGCACGCTGCTGACCATGAAGGCCTACACGGCCGCCGCGCGCGGCATCTGCTACCTGACCGCGGCGGCGCTCGACGCCGCGGACGGGCCGGAGGGGCAGGCGGCGCACGACCGCGCCTCCCTGCTCACGCCCGTCGCCAAGGCCTTCTCGACCGACATCGCGAACGAGGTGACCTCCCTCGGGGTGCAGGTCCACGGCGGCATGGGCTTCGTCGAGGAGACGGGCGCCGCCCAGCTGATGCGGGACGCGCGCATCCTGGCGATCTACGAGGGCACCAACGGCATCCAGGCGATCGACCTCACGAACCGCAAGCTCCCGCTCGACGGCGGCGCGACCGTGCGCGCCCAGATCGCCTCCATGCGCCGGGCCGCCGAGGGGCTGGTGAAGCACGCCGACCCGGCCTTCGGCCAGGCGGCGGCCCGGCTGCGGGCCGGCATCGAGAGCCTCGACCGGGCCACCAGCCACCAGCTCGCCGCGCTCGCCTCGAACCGGCCGGAGACGGCGCTCGCGGGCGCGACGCCGTACCTGCGCCTGTTCGGCCTCGTCCAGGGCGCGGCCTGCCTCGCCACGGCCGCGCTCGCGGCCCGCTCAGGCCTGGCCTCCGGCGAGACCGATCCGGCCCACCGGGCGCGCATCGCGCTCGCCCGCTTCTTCGCCGAGAACCTGCTGCCGGCGGCCTCCGGCCTCGAGGTCGAGGTGATCGACGGCGGCGCCTTCGTGGACGAGGCCGCCCTGGTCCTGTCCCAGTGAAGTCCTGTCCCAGTGATGTCCCGGCGCAGCGAGTGAGGGTGCGATGACCGATCATGTCCGCATCGAGGATCTGGAGGGCGGCGTCCGCCTCGTCACCCTGGACCGGCCCGAGAAGAAGAACGCGCTGACCGGCGCCATGTACGACGCGATGCGCGGCGCGCTGGAAGAGGCGGACGCCTCCGAGGCCGTCGGCGCGGTGGTCTTCGCCGGCCAGCCCGGCGCCTTCACGGCCGGCAACGACATCGCCGACTTCGTCGCCCGCGCGCAACAGACCTCCGGCGAGGCGCCCGCGCTCCGCTTTATCCGGCACCTCGCCCGCACCCGGACGCCGATGGTCGCGGCGGTGGACGGCGTCGCGGTCGGCATCGGCACGACCCTGACGCTGCACTGCGACCTCGTCTACGCGAGCCCGGCGGCGCGCTTCCGCACACCCTTCGTGGAGCTCGGCCTCGTGCCGGAGGCGGCCTCGAGCTACCTGCTGCCGCGTCGGGTCGGGCGGCTCAAGGCCACCGAGATCCTCCTGCTGTCCGAGATGTTCGGGGCCGATCAGGCCGAGGCTCTGGGCCTGGTCAACGCCGTGATGCCCTCCGACATGCTGGTTGAGCACGCGCTCGCCCAGGCTGCCCGCCTCGCCGCCCTGCCGCGCGGCGCGCTCCAGGCGGCCCGGGCGCTGATCCGAGGTGATCAGGCCGAGGTCGACGCCGCGCTCCAGGCCGAGGCCGAGGCCTTCGGCCGTCAGCTGCGCTCGGAGGAGGCGCAGGCCGCCTTCCGGGCCTTCCTCGACCGCGCCAAG
>NZ_LSIX01000654.1:0-252 GCF_001556475.1 Methylobacterium sp. CCH5-D2
TGCCGGCCACCATCATCAGGTCGGCCATCTCGTCCACCACGATCACGATGTAGGGCAGAGGGCTGAGGTCCATCGCCTCGTCCTCGTAGATCGCCTCGCCGGTCTGCCGGTCGAAGCCGGTCTGGACGGTCCGCGTCAGGACCTCACCGCGGCTCTGGGCCTCCTGAACGCGGGCGTTGTAGCCGTCGATGTTGCGCACCGCGATCTTGGACATCTTCTTGTAGCGCTCCTCCATCTCGCGCACGGCCCATT
>NZ_LSIX01000655.1:0-310 GCF_001556475.1 Methylobacterium sp. CCH5-D2
AACCAGATCCTGCGCGAGAACGCCCGGCGCCGCATCGTGGTGCAGGCCAACACCACGGCCGGCACCGACATGGCGACCGTCGTGGCCGCCATCCGCGAGGCGGTGGCGAAGGAGCCGATGCCGCCCGGCTTCTTCACCAGCCTGGAAGGCACTTTCCAGGCGCAGGAGGAGGCGAGCCGGACCATCGCGGCGCTCTCGGCGCTCTCTCTGGCCCTGGTCTTCGCCATCCTGTTCAGCCGCTACCGCTCGGCCGCCCTGGCGCTCATCATCATGGGCAACGTGCCGCTCGCCCTGATCGGCTCGGTGGCCG
>NZ_LSIX01000656.1:0-11195 GCF_001556475.1 Methylobacterium sp. CCH5-D2
TACGGGAACTTCGGCGACGACGCGCTCTACGGCGGCCAGGGCGACGACGTGCTCTTCGGCAATGCGGGCGACGACGTGCTCGTGGGCAATCTCGGAGCGGACCGCTTCGTGTTCGGCGCGAATTCCGGGCGCGACCTGATCCTCGGCTTCGACGGCAGCCAGGGGGACCGCCTCAGCCTCTCGGGCCAGACCTACACGCTCGGCTCCGCCGCGGGCGGGAACGCCCTGCTCCTCCTGTCGGGCGGCGGTTCCGTCGAACTCGCCGGCATCAGCGTAGCCCAGTTCGGCAGCGGCTACCTCGCCTGAGGCCGGGGGACGGGCCGGTGGAGGCGCGCGGCCTCCACCGGCACGGCAACCGCGCTCAGGCGCCCGGCGCGAAATCGTTCGCGGTCAGCTCCATCAGGTCGTTCGGGAAGCTGCCGCGGTCATAGGCCCGGCTCGCCGCGGCCTCGATCGCCGCCCTGTGCCGCAGGAACACGTCGAGCGGGTCGCCCCCGTCGTCGCCGAACTGCTGGCGCAACACCTCCGCCTCGATCTCGCAGGCGATCACGCGCTGTCCGTTCGTCATCGGAAAGCGGATCGCGCCCTCGGTGGCCGCATCGTGGTGCGGCGCGCCGTGCGTGTATCTCTCGAGCGGCATCGGGCTTCTCCCTGTCTGGTTCATCCGCCTCGTTCGCGGTGTCGCACGGGGAGGTAGCGTGGCCGACGCCCGTGGCGAGAGCGGGGACCCGGGCGCTCAGTCGAGCCGCGGCGTCAGACGGCCGCCTGCAACGGGGCGCACCGGGTCGCGCCAGGGCTGGGCCCGCGTGACCGGAGCCCGGCCGACGCTGAAGCGCAGCGGTCGGTGATGGTTCAGCGCGTGGCGATGGCGCCGGTGGTGGTGCCAGCGGCGATGGTGGTGCCTGTGCCAGCGGTGGCGGTGATGGCGCCGCCAGTGCCGCCGCCAGCGAACCTCGACGATGGCGCTGTCGGCGGCGCCCGCGAGACCGGCGGCCGTCGGCAGCGTCATGGCGGAGGCCGGGGCGGACGCCATGAGCCCGCCCGCGAAGGCCAGGGCGAGACAGAACCTCTTGATCACGCGACCCCCTCTGCGATTCGGTCGGATGCGAAACGTCGCCGGACCCGAAACGGTTCGCCGTCCCGTTCGCCCCGGCACACGCGTCCGGGCGAGACCGCTCGGTCAGGGTGTCGCGCGGCGCTAGGCCGGATCCGATCCGGCCGTCGTCTTGGCCGCCTTGGTCGTCTTGACCGTCTTGGTCGTCTTGACCGTCTTGGCGACGCTCGCCCCGGCAGCCTTGGCAGCCGGCTTCGCCGCGGCCTTGGCGCGCGCCTTCGTGCCCGCCTTGGCCCCTGCCTTGGCCCCTGCCTTCCCGGCGGGTGCGGCCTCGCCGTCCCCGTCCGCCTTCCTCGCCGCCGCCTTCCGGGTGGGCTTGGCCGCCGTCTTGCGGCCGCCGCGCGCGGGCTTCCCGCCGCCCGCCTCCCGCCGCGCCTTGACGAGGGCGATGCCCTCTTCCAGCGTCAGCGCCTCGGCGCTCGCGGTCTTCGGCAGGGTGGCGTTCACCTCGCCGTCCGTCACGTAGGGGCCGTACTTGCCGGCCTTGACGACGAGCTCGCGCCCGCTCGCCTCGTCCTTGCCGAGCGGACGGCCAGGGTCGGCGGCCGGCCGGCCGCGCCCGCCGCCCTGCTCCTTGGCCACGATGAGGTCGATGGCGCGGTTCGCCCCGATCTCCAGGACGTCGTCGTCACGCCCGAGATTCGCGTAGGTCTTGCCGTGCTGCACGTAGGGCCCGAAGCGGCCGAGATTGGCCAGGATCGGCTCGCCCGTCTCGGGATGGCGCGCCACCTCGCGGGGAAGCGCCAGCAGCCGCAGCGCCTTCTCCAGATCGACCGCCGAGGGCGCGAGGCCCTTGGGCAGCGAGGAGCGCTTCGGCTTCTCGGCGCCCTTCTCGGTCGAGGCCTCGCCGAGCTGCACGAAGGGCCCGAAGCGGCCGTCGCGCAGGCTCACCGGCAGGCCGGTGGCCGGGTCGTCGCCCAGCACCCGCACGCCCGGCTGGCCGCCGTCCGCGGAGGAGCCCTCGCCCTCGCCGTCGAGCCCCGAGGCCGAGAGCTGGCGGGTGTACTTGCACTCGGGGTAGTTCGAGCAGCCCACGAAGGCCCCGAACTTGCCGAGCTTCAGCGAGAGTTGGCCCGAGCCGCAGGTCGGGCAGGCGCGCGGGTTCGAGCCGTCCGCCTTCTCGGGGAAGATGTGGGCGCCGAGCAGCCCGTTCAGCGCCTCCAGCACGTCGGTGACGCGCAGTTCCTTCGTGTTGCCGATCGCGGCGGAGAAGTCGCGCCAGAAGTCGCGCAGCACCGCCCGCCAATCGATCTCGGCGTTCGAGACCCGGTCGAGCTGGCCCTCGAGGTCGGCGGTGAAGTCGTACTCGACGTAGCGCTTGAAGAAGCTTTCCAGGAATCCGGTGACGAGCCGTCCCTTGTCCTCGGGCACGAGGCGCTTCTTCTCGATGCGCACGTACTCACGGTCGCGCAGCGTCTGGAGCACGGCGGCGTAGGTCGAGGGTCGGCCGATGCCGAGCTCCTCCATGCGCTTGACGAGGCTGGCCTCCGAGTAGCGCGGCGGCGGCTCGGTGAAGTGCTGGGTCGCGGTGATGCGCTCGCGGGTGAGCGCATCGTTCGCCCGCATCATCGGCAGGCGCTTCGACTCCTCGTCCTCCTCGTCGTCCTTGCCCTCCTGGTAGAGGGTGAGGAAGCCGTCGAACTTCACCACCTGGCCGGTCGCGCGCAGATCGAGCCTGCGCGGGCCGACGCTCGCCTCGACATCGACGGTGGTGCGCTCCAGCTCGGCCGACTCCATCTGGCTCGCCACGGTGCGGGTCCAGATCAGCTCGTAGAGCTTGGCCTGCTCGGGCTCGAGGTGGCGGGCGATCTGCTTGGGCAGCAGGCCCATGTCTGTCGGGCGCACGGCCTCGTGGGCCTCCTGCGCGTTCTTGGCCTTGACCGTGTACTTGCGCGGCGCGCCCGGCACATAGGCGTCGCCGAACTCGCGCCCGATCACCGCGCGCGCATCCTGGATGGCCTCGGGCGCCATGTCGACGCCGTCGGTCCGCATATAGGTGATGATGCCGACGGTCTCGCCGCCGATATCGACGCCCTCGTAGAGCCGCTGGGCGACCCGCATGGTCTGGGCCGGGGCGAGCCCGAGCTTGCGCGAGGCTTCCTGCTGCAGCGTCGAGGTTGTGAAGGGCGGCTGCGGATGGCGCTTGGCGGGCTTGGCCTCGACGGCGGCGACCCGGAAGGTCGCGAGTTCGAGGTCGCGGCGGAAGGCCGCCGCCTCCTCGCCCGTGCCGACGTCGAGGCGCTGGATGCGCCGGCCGTCGGCGCCCACGAGCCGCGCGTCGAACACGCCGCCCTTGTCGGTCGCGAGGGTGGCCACCAGCGACCAGTACTCGCGTGGGCGGAACGTCTCGATCTCGACCTCGCGCTCGGTGACGAGGCGCAGCGCCACCGACTGCACGCGGCCCGCCGAGCGGGCGCCCGGGAGCTTGCGCCAGAGCACCGGCGAGAGGTTGAAGCCGACCAGATAGTCGAGCGCGCGACGGGCCAGATAGGCATCGACCAGCGCCTGGTCGATCGCGCGGGGCCGCCGCATCGCCTGCTCGACCGAGTCCTTCGTGATCGCGTTGAAGGTGACGCGCTCGACCGGGATGCCTTTCAGCGCCTTGCGGGCGGTCAGCGCCTCCAGCACGTGCCAGGAGATCGCCTCGCCCTCGCGGTCCGGGTCGGTCGCCAGGATCAGCTTCTCGGCGCCCTTGACTGCCTTGGCGATCTCCGAGACGCGCTTCGAGCCGCGGTCCTCCAGCTCCCAGACCATCTGGAAGTCGGCCTCCGGATCGACCGATCCGTCCTTGGCCGGCAGGTCGCGGATATGGCCGAAGGAGGCCAGCACCTCGTAGTCGCGGCCGAGATACTTGTTGATCGTCTTGGCTTTGGCCGGCGACTCGACGACGACGACTTTCATGGACGGATCAGCCTCTCGACGGAGCCACCGCGACGGGTCGGACGGATTGTGCGGATGGCCGGCCCCTGGGCGGGATGGGGCCTCGCGGCGGGACAAGTGGTTCACGGGGCCCGTGTTGTCAAATCGCGGCCCGGAACCTGAGGTCGCCGCCGGCCCGCGGACGGGTCAGAATGCGTTGTCGTAGGCGCGGGGCGAGACCACCGTGCGGAGGATGATCCGGATGTCGAACCAGAGCGACCAATTGTCGATGTAGTGCAGGTCGTGGGCGACCCGGGCCTCCATGTCGGCGTCGGTCAGCGTCTCGCCGCGCAGGCCGTTGACCTGGGCCCAGCCGGTGATGCCGGGCCGCACGTTGTGGCGCCGGGCGTAGAGGGCGATGCGCCGCTCGAAGCTGCGGTCGTGCGCCAGCGCGTGCGGGCGCGGGCCGACGAGGGACATGTCCCCCTTCAGGACATTGAGGAGCTGGGGCAGTTCGTCGAGGTTGGTGCGGCGCAGGAAGGCGCCGACCCGGGTGACGCGCGCGTCGTTCCGGGTCGCCTGCCGGAAGGCCGCGTCGGCCTCGGCCCGCATGCTGCGGAACTTGAAGACCCAGAAGGGCTGCTGGTTGAAGCCGTAGCGCTTCTGCCGGAAGAAGACCGGACCGGGCGTGTCGAGCCGGATCAGGACGGCGACGACGCCGAGGAGCGGGGCCAGCAGCGCCAGCGCGACGAGCGACACCGCGAGATCGAAGCCGCGCTTCAGCGCCACCTCGGCGAGGTTGAGCGGGCGGCGCCCGACATTGATCCCGGACAGCCGTCCGATCCGCGAGACCTGCATGTCGGGGAAGCGGTCGAGCACGGTGCCGGGCCGCAGGTGCAGGGCGGCCGGCACGCGCAGGAACGCGTCGATGCAGCGCTCGACCTCGGCGGTGGAGGCCCAGGGCACGAGGATGAACACGTCGTCGGGCCGCAGGAAGCGCACCACGGAGACGGCGAGTTCGAGATCCTCGTCCAGCTGAGCCTGGCGCGCGGCGGGGTCGGCCTCCGGCGCGGGAGCGCGCAGGTAGCTCGTGCCGATCACCCGCAATCCCAGGGCGTCCGCGGCGTTGCCCGCGTAGAAGCGGGCGATGTCCTCCTCGTAGCCGACGAGATGGATCCGCACGAGCGAGGACGAGCCCGGCCGGGCGAGGCGGCGCACCAGCCGGACCGTGAGGGCACGGCCGAGCATCAGTGCCGGCAGTCCGAGCACGAAGGTCCCGGCCGCCACCGCGCGCGAGAAGTCGGTCGTGGTCTTGGTGACGAAGCCCACCACCAGCACGGCGCCCCAGGCGGCGAGCCAGAGCGAGGCCGTGCGCTGGAGCTGGGGCCGGCGGTCGAGCAGGGTCTCGATCGTGTAGCTGCCCCGCAGGGTGTTGGCACAGAGGACCACGAGGGCGAGCAGACCCGCGAGGCGCCACGCCCGCAGGTGGGGGGAGGCCGGGGGTCCGACCTCCATCGTGTAGGCGTAGGCGTATTCGAGGAGCAGCGTCACGCCGACGATCACCGCCAGATCGACGCAGGCCGCCGCGAGCGGGACGCCGAGCCGCGCGAGCGCGCGTCGGCGCCGCGGCAGCAACGCCGCCCAGACGGTCCGGCGCGCACCCGGTTCGGGGAGGGCGCGGTAGATCCGAGGAGGCCGATCTTGGAACATCTGCTGGGCCATCGGTCCGTTCTGGTCGGAGAAATGTCCTGAAACGGGACAGGTTCATGCGTCCGCGACGTCGCACCGCCGCTTGTCCGCAAGCTCCGCGCCCGCCGCGTCGGTGCCGGCGCGGCACGCGGGCCACTTCGTCACCCGCAGCACTGCCGGGCGCCCCCCGCCTGCGCTAGGGATCGGTTTTCCGGACCGTGCGACGGTCCTGCGACGGCGAGGTCTCGGGACGCGCCGGGACGGATGCGGCGATGAGCGGACAGGGCATCGAGGTTGCGGGCGCGCTGCCCGCGGGCGAGCGGCCGGCGGCCGCCGGGGCCGCGACCGCCCGGGATCCGGCGTCCGGACCGGCCCTGGCGATCCTGGCCGGGCTCAGCCTGTCGCACCTGCTCAACGACCTCGTGCAGTCGCTGCTGCCGGCGATCTACCCGCTGCTCAAGGCCCGCTTCGCCCTGGATTTCGGGCAGGTCGGCCTGATCACCTTCGTGTTCCAGGTGACGGCCTCGATCCTGCAGCCGGTGGTGGGGCTCTACACCGACCGCCGGCCGCTGCCCTTCTCGCTGGCGGGCGGCATGACGATGTCGCTGGTCGGCCTCGTCGCGCTCGCCACAGCCTCGGCCTACCCCGCGCTCCTCCTCGCCGCCGGGCTGATCGGGATCGGGTCGGCGGTGTTCCACCCGGAGGCCTCGCGCGTCGCCCGGCTGGCAGCGGGCGGGCGCTACGGCCTCGCGCAGTCGATGTTCCAGGTGGGCGGCAACGCCGGCACGGCGCTCGGACCGCTGCTCGCGGCGGCGCTCGTGGTGCCGCACGGCCAGGCGAGCGTGGCCTGGTTCACGCTGGCCGCGCTCGCGGGCATCGCGGTGCTCTCGGCGGTCGGGCGCTGGTACCGGGCGCGCCTGCGGACGGCGGTGGCGCGGCCCCGGGCGGGCGGCGGCGCGGAGAACGGCCTGACGCGGCTGAGGGTGGGCACGAGCGTCGCGGTCCTGCTCGCGCTGATCTTCTCCAAGTATTTCTACATGGCGAGCTTCTCATCCTACTACACATTCTACCTGATCGACCGCTTCGGCGTCTCGGTGGTGCAGTCGCAGCTCTACCTGTTCGTCTTCCTCGGCTCGGTCGCGGCCGGCACGATCCTCGGCGGCCCGATCGGCGACCGCATCGGCCGCAAGCCGGTGATCTGGGGCTCGATCCTGGGCGTGCTGCCCTTCGCGCTGGCACTGCCCCATGTCGGCCTCGGCTGGACGGTGGCGCTCACCGTGCCGATCGGCCTGATCCTGGCCTCGGCGATGCCCGCGATCCTGGTCTTCGCGCAGGAATTGCTGCCCGGGCGGATCGGGCTCGTCGGAGGGCTGTTCTTCGGCTTCGCCTTCGGCATGGGCGGCCTCGGGGCGGCCGTGCTCGGCGAGGTCGCGGACCGGACCGGCATCGCGTTCGTCTACGGGCTCTGCGCCTACCTGCCGCTGATCGGCCTGCTCGCGGTCTTCCTGCCGCGCCTGCGCCCGGCCGCCTGAGGCGACCGGGCACCGGGCGCCTCAGGCCGCGGCCTCGTCCGGCGTGGCGGGGCGGGCGACCGTCTGGATCGTCTCGAAACCCTCGAATTGCGGGTGGCCGAGATAGAGCGGCTTGGTCGAGGGCACGCGGCCGTGCGCCTTGCGGAACTGCTCGGAGCGCGTCCAGGCCTCGAAATCGGCCCGCGAGCGCCAGATGGTGTGCGAGGCGTAGAGGACGTGGTCCTCGGCTTCCGGGCCGCGCAGCAGGTGGAACTCCACGAAGCCCGCCATCTCGCCGAGGTGGCTGTCGCGTCCCAGCCACACCTGCTCGAACTCGGCCGTCGAATCCTTGACCACCCTGAAGCGGTTCATGGCAATAAACATCCGCATCTCCGTTCTGGTGCGCGTGAGCGCGAGGGTTCAGGCCCGCGGCAGCGGGAGTCAACCGCGGACTCAGCATTTCGCGCGCGGGAGACCTTCCTCCGGCCGCACGGTGGAGATGGACATTTTGCGCAACTTGAGCATATGAACGGGATGTGCTGTCGGGCGGCCGGCTGAGAACTCGCACGACGCGCACCCGAGGGGTGAGGTCTCCGGCGTATCCCGGACGGCGGCGCGGAGATCTCGGCCCCGGAAGGGTGTCGGGGCATCGGGCGGCGGCGGGCTGGCGCGGGCGGCAACGTGAAGAGGGTGGTTCTGGTCCGATGATGCCGAAGCAAACGACCGACGTGGACCGCCTCGTCGGCATTCGCATCACCGCGTTGCGGAAGGCGCGCGGCCTCAGCCAGACGGCCCTCGGCAACGCGGTCGGCGTGACATTTCAGCAGGTTCAGAAGTACGAGAAGGGCCAGAACCGTGTCGGCGCCGGGCGCCTGCGCGAGATCGCCCGCCTGCTCGAGGTGCCGGTCTCGGCCTTCTTCGAGGACGAGGGCCAGACCGAGGGACCGCAGGAGGACGTGTTCGGCTTCCTCAGCGCGCACGGGGCGATCGAGTTGCTGCGCGCCTACGCCTCGATCCAGGACGACCAGGTCCGCCGCGACGTGCTCTCCATCGTGCGCGCCGCCGCCCGCCTCTCGCAGGCCAAGGCCGAGGCGGGCGCGGAGAACCCCGAATCCTAGTCCGCCCTCAGGCCGGCTCGGCCGCGATCAGGTGGAAGAAGCTGCCGGTGACTTGGCCGCTGCGGTGCCCGGCGAAGCCGAGATCCGTGCCCTCCGCGTCCGTCACGCGCGCCAGCGCGACCGATTCGTCGGGCGCCGCGGTCATCTCGCCCGCGTAGTGGAACTCGTGCCCGACGAGACGGGTGCCGGCCGGACCCAGCACCCCGTCGGCCACCAGATGCGCGACGCGATAGCCGAGATGCAGGCGACGCCGGGCATAGCTCGTCGCTACCGCCAGAAGACCGGCCATGCGGTGGGCCACCCCGTCCGCATCCTCCAGGCTCTCGCCCAGAACCATGTAGCCGCCGCACTCGCCGTGGACGGGCTTCTCCGCCGCGAAGGCTCGGAGGCCGGCGCGGAAACGCTCCGCCGCGGCGAGCCGGCCGGCATGGAGTTCGGGATAGCCGCCCGGCAGCCAGCAGACGTCGCAATCGGCCGGCGGGGCCTCGTCGGCCAGCGGAGAGAACGGCACGATCTCGGCACCGGCCGCCCGCCAGCCCGCCTCCTGATGGGGGTAGAGGAAGCTGAAGGCGGCGTCGCTCGCCACCGCGATGCGCTGGCCCGGGGGCGGGGGTAGGGCGCCCGCGGCGGAGGGCGCCGCACCGGCCGCGCAGGCCAGGATCGCGTCCAGGTCGAGTCCGGCCTCGGCGAGGTCAGCCAAGCGGTCGAGGCGGGCCTCGAGGTCGGCGGTCTCGCCGGCCTGGACGAGGCCGAGATGGCGTTCGGGCAGGACGAGGCCCGCGTCGCGGGCGAGCGCGCCGAGGACCGGGATCCCGACCCGTTCGAGCCCCGCCTCGACGAGGCGGCGGTGGCGCGGGCTCGCGACCTTGTTGAGCACAACGCCGGCGACGCGCAGGCTCGGGTCGTAGGTGGCGCAGCCGAGCGCCACCGCGGCCGCCGACTGGGCCGCCCCCGAGACGTCGAGCACGAGCAGCACCGGCCAGCCGTAGCGCGCCGCGATGTCGGCGTTGGCCCCCGTCCGGCTGGGGGCGGCCCGCACCCCGTCGAACAGGCCCATCGAGCCCTCCGCCACCACGAGGTCGGCCCCGGCGGCCGCGTGCCCCGCCACCGCGTCGAGGAGAGCGGGGCCCATCGCGAAGCTGTCGAGGTTGAAGCTCGGATGCCCGGTCGCGGCCCGGTGGAAGGCGGGATCGATGTAGTCCGGCCCGCACTTGGCGCCGCGGACCCGCAGACCGCGCCGGGCAAGCGCACGCATCAGCGCCAGCGCGACGGTGGTCTTGCCGGAGCTGGAGCGCGGCGCGGCGACGAGGAGGCCGGGAACGCTCATCGCGCACCCTCGGCCGCCACCGCGCCGCCGGGCCGGAAGCGCCGGTCGTAATCGGCGGCGTAGAGGGCGCTCTCGCGGAACTCGTGCGGGTCGAGGGCCGGGCCGACGAGGATCAGCGCCTGCCGCTCCAAGCCCGCCTCGGCCGCCTGTCCGGTGATGGTGGCCAGCGTGCCGGTGAGCACCCGCTCGTCGGGCCAGGAGGCGCGGTAGACGATCGCGGCCGGGCAGTCCGCGCCGTAGAACGGCGTCACCTCGGCCACGAGCTTCTCCACCACGTGGATCGACAGGTGGAGGGCGAGCGTCGCGCCGGTGGCCGCGAAGGCCGCGAGCCGCTCGCGCTCGGGCATCGCGCTCGCGCGGCCCGAGGAGCGGGTCAGCACCACCGATTGGGCGAGGCCCGGCACGGTGAGTTCCCGCCGCAGCGCCGCGGCGGCGGCCGAGAAGGCGGGCACGCCCGGCGTCACCGTGTAGGGGATGCCGAGCCGGTCGAGCCGGCGCATCTGCTCGGCCAGCGCGCTCCAGATCGCGAGGTCGCCGGAATGCAGCCGCGCGACGTCCTGGCCTCTCGCGTGCGCGGCCTCGATCTCGGCCACGATGGCGTCGAGGTCGAGGGGCGCGGTGTCGACGATGCGGGCGCCCGGCGGGCACCAGGCCAGGATCTCGGGCGCGACGAGCGAGCCCGCGTAGAGGCAGACCGGACAGGCGGCGATGCGGTCGCGCCCCCGCACGGTGATGAGGTCGGCCGCGCCCGGTCCGGCGCCGATGAAGTGGACGGTCATGAGGTCTTCTACAGGCCTCCCGCGTACCCTGCGAGCGCGCAGGTGGCACCGGGGCTGGCGATGCGGGGGAGGGCGAGCGCCGCCTCCGGCCCCGCGGCCGCGAGGGCGGCGGCCTCAGCCAGCGAGCCGACGCCGCGCAGGGCTTGCAGGCGCTCCGAGCGGGTGAACACGCGCGCATCCGCGGCCACCAGGGCGTCGGCTTCGACCCCGTGCGGGACGAGCCCGAAAGCGGTGGCCGCCTCGCGGAGCGCCGGCATCCCCGCGCGGTCGGCGGCCGTGGCGATGCCGGCGAGCGCGCCCGGCTCCAGGCCGGCTTCGGACAGTGCCCGGCGAATCAGCCCGGCGATCTCTGCCGCGCCCGTGCCGGCCCGGAACCCGACACCCGCGATCACGAGCACGTCCAGACCCACTGGGTCACCGGCATGGCGGAGCGCCAGCCATGCATCCCGCCGACCGGATCGGCGCGGGAGATTGCGAGGCGGCGCAGTGCGCCCCCGCGCTCGCGGAACGCCGCGAGCAGGGACGCCTCGCCCTCCAGCGTGACCGCGTTGGCGACGCAGCGCCCACCCGGCCGCAGCGCCGCACAGGCCGCCGCGATCACGCCAGGGTCCGAAACGCCGCCGCCGATGAAGACCGCGTCCGGGGGGGCGAGGCCGGCCAGCGCCTCCGGCGCCGTGCCCTCCACCACGTCGAGGCCCGGCACACCGAAATCGTCGGCGTTGCGCCGGATACGCGCGGCGCGCTCGGCCCGCGCCTCGACCGCGACCGCCCGCATGGCGGGGTGGCGCAGCATCCACT
>NZ_LSIX01000657.1:0-5953 GCF_001556475.1 Methylobacterium sp. CCH5-D2
GGCTCGGCACGGTGCGGGGCTTCCACCGCCGCTTCTGCCTGCTCCAGCGCCGTTTCCGCGGCACGCCCGACCGGCCGGGCTTCGTGCTGGCGCTCGACCGGGGCGGGCTCTGCCGCGGCGTCGCCTTCCGGCTCGCGGGCACCGACGTGCACGAGACGCTGATGCCGGTCTGGCGGCGGGAGATGCGGGGCATGGGCTACGTCGCCCGCTGGCTGCCGGTCGTGACGGATGGCGGCACGGTCCCGGCCCTCACCTTCCTGGTGAACCGGGCAAGCGACCGCTACAGCGGCCGTCTCGCCGACGCGGAGATCGCCGACCGCATCGCGGCGGCCTGCGGCAATCTCGGCCCCAGCGCCGAGTACCTCTACCGCACGGTCGAGGCCTGCGCCGCGCTCGGCATCCGCGACCGGCACCTGTGGTCGCTGCAGAGGCTCGTCGCCGAGCGGCTGCGCGCGCAGATCGCCCTCACAGCCGGTCCCGCTTGAGCGCGACCGCCGCCCGGCCCCCGTGGTGCTCGGCATCGGGGTTGCGCAACTCGCGGAAACCCGGCGTCTTGCCGGTCGTCAGCAGGACGAACAGCGTCAGCGCCAGCACAACCTTGGTCCGCATGGGTCCTGTGATCCCGCATCCCGGGCGGCCGGCTCCCGGCCCAGCCCGCGGCAGCGCCGGGCCCGGTCGCGGGCGAGGCGGCGCTGTCTCAAGCACGGCTGTTTAGGCGCCTCGGCGGGCGGCGGACCTGCGCTGGCGCACACGGGCCGGGCTCGGCCCCGGCCTGCCCGCCGACAGGGTCAACGAAGCGTTGCGGCCGTGTGGCATATCGCCGGACGGGGTCGATCGGTCCGGGCCGGCCCCTAGCTCCCGACGCGTCCTCCCCGATCCCAGCGAGCGCCGTGTCGAAGCCCATCAGCGACTACGCCATCATCGGCGACACCCACGCGAACGCGCTCGTCGCCCGCGACGGCTCGATCGACTGGCTGTGCTGGCCCCGGCACGACTCGCCGGCCCTCTTCCTGAAGATCCTCGATGAGGAGCGGGGCGGCTCCTGCTCGATCGTGTTCGAGGGTGTGGAGCGCACCGCGCGGCGCTACCTGCCCGAGACGAACGTGCTGGAGACCACCTTCGAGACCGCGACCGGCCGGGCGGTGCTCCTCGACGTGATGCCGGTCAACCCGCCCGCGACCGAGCCCGACGAGGGCCCGGACGGCGAGGGCGAGAGCCGTCTGCTGCGTCTCCTCACCTGCGTCTCCGGCCGGGTCTCCGGCGCCTTCCGGGTGCGGCCGACCTTCGACTACGCCCGCCGCGCCTGCGAGCCCGTGCAGGAGGCGCACTGGGTGCTGTTCGAGGCGGGCGAGCAGCGGGTGCGGGTGAGCGCCGGGCACGATCCGCGGGTCGAGGACGACGCGGCGGTGAGCCGCTTCGCGCTCGAGGCGGGCGAGAGCACCTACCTCGTCCTCACCCACGGCGAGGACGACGAGAGCGCAGGCGTCGACGACTTCGCGGGCGCGCGGATGCGGGCCGAGGCCACGGTCGATTACTGGCGGCGCTGGAGCGCGCGCTGCACCTACCAGGGGCCCTACCGCGACGCGGTGCTGCGCTCGGCGCTCTGCCTGAAGCTGCTGACCTACTCGCCGACCGGCGCGATCATCGCGGCGGCGACCGCCGGCCTGCCGGAGGCGGTGCCGGGCAACCGCAACTACGACTACCGCTTCACCTGGATGCGCGACGCCACCTTCACGGTCACCGCCTTCGTGATGCTCGGCTACGTGCGCGAGGCCTCGGAATTCCTGCGCTTCCTGCGCGAGGCCGACGGCAGCTTCGGCCGGCACACCCGCCTCCTCTACGGCATCAACGGGCCGATGCCGCCGGAGGAGGCGCTGACCCATCTCTCCGGCTGGCGCGGCGTCGGCCCGGCGCTGATCGGCAACGCCGCCGAGCACCAGGACCAGCACGACATCTACGGCGAGCTCGTCCGCGCGCTCTGCGTGTTCCTCGAGGCGGTGCGCTACGATCCCCCCGAGAAGGTCAACGACCGGCTGCCGGAGGTGCTCGACAACCTCACGCGCCGGGCGCTCGCCGCGCGGGATGTCGCCGACCACGGCATCTGGGAGCTGCGCACCGCCCCGCGCCAGCAGCTCCACACCAAGGCGATGATCTGGGTGGCCCTCAAGGACGCCGCCCGCATCGGCCGCAACATCCGGGGCGTGGCGCCCGGGACGATCGAGGCCTGGGAGCGGGAGGCGGACGCGCTGAAGGCCGAGTACCTCGACCGCTGCTGGAATCCCCGCAAGGGCGCCTTCGTGGGGGCCTACGATTCCGAGCACCTCGACGCGGCGGTGCTGCGCGCGGTGCTGTTCGGCGCGATCGATCCGCAGGATCCGCGCACGCTCTCGACGCTCGCCGCGATCGAGGACGAACTCGGCGACGGCGACCTGATCTACCGCTACCGCATGGAGGACGGCCTGGACGGGGACGAGGCGACCTTCACCGCTTGCGCCTTCTGGCGCGTCGGCTGCCTCGCCCTCGCCGGCCGCACCCGCGAGGCGACCGCGGCCTTCGAGCGGCTGATCGCGCGCGGCAACGATGTCGGGCTCTTCGCGGAGGAGATCGACGCGGCGAGCGGCGAGCAGCGGGGCAACACGCTGCAGGGCTTCTCCCACATGGCGCTGATCAACGCCGCGCTGCGCCTCCAGTCCTGCATCGACCGCTACGGCCTGCCGGACGAGGAGGAGCCGCCGCGGCGGGCGGCCGAGTGAGGGGCCTCAGCGCCCGCTCGACCCGAAGCCGCCGCCGCCGCGGGCCGAGCCCGGCCGGGCGTCGTCCGTCTCCACCGTGAGGCGCGGCCGCGCGACCCGGGTGAACACCATCTGGGCGATGCGCTCGCCGGGCTCGATCCGGACCGGCGCGCCGTCCGGATTCCGGTTCCAGGCCGAGATCAGGAGCGGGCCCTCGTAGTCAGCGTCGATCACGCCGGTGCCGTTGCCCATCACCAGCCCGTCGCGGTGGCCGCGGCCGGAGCGCGGCAGGACCAGGCCGCACCAGCCGGGATCGCGGATCCGCACGCTGAAGCCCGCCGGGACCAGCGCGGGCCGCGCCTGCGGCGCGAGCAGGAGGGGCGCATCGAGGCAGGCGAAGAGGTCGAGCCCGGCCGCCCCCGCCGAGCCCCAGTGCGGGAAGCCCCAGCCGGGGAGCCGCGGGTCGAGGAGGCGGATGCCGACCTCCGGCAGGTCCGCGCCCCCATCCGCCCCCGGGCTCATGCGCCCTGCCGGGTGATCGCCTCGGAGAGGGTCAGCACCCGGCGCGCCTCCTCGGCGTGCAGGCGCTCGACCATGCGGCCCCGGAAGGCGATCGCCCCGCGGCCCCGGTTCTCCGGCGCGGCGAAGGCGGCGATCAGCGCCTCGGCCTCCGCGATCTCCTCCGGGGCGGGGCCGAAGGCCGCGTTGGCCGCCGCGATCTGGTCCGGATGGACCAGCATCTTGCCGTCGAAGCCGAGCGCGCGCCCCTGGGCACACTCGGCCGCGAAGCCCTCCGCGTCCGTGAAGGCGTTGTAGATGCCGTCGATCGCGTCGATCTCGTAGGCGCGGGCGGCCGCGATCACGCCCATCAGCCAGGGCATCAGCGCGGCGCGTCCCGGCGCGAGGCGCATCCGCGCCGCCTTGGCGAGGTCGTTCGGGCCCACCACGAGGCCGGCGAGCCGCACGTCCACGTCGCGGGCCGCGCTCGCGATGTCGGCGAGGTTGAGGATCGCGAGCGGGCTCTCGATCATCGCCCAGATCCGGATGCCGGGCTGCGCCTTCAGGCGGCGCAGGCGCGAGCCGACCACGACCAGCGCCTCCGGGCCGGTCACCTTCGGCACCAGGATCCCGTCCGGGACGGCGGGCGCGAGCGCCGCGAGGTCGTCCTCGCCGTGATCGCCGTCGAGCGGGTTGATCCGCACCACCACCTCGCGCGGGCCGAAGCGCCTCTCCGAGACCGCGGCGGCGACCCGGGCACGGGCCTCGCCCTTGGCCTCGGGCGCGACCGCGTCCTCGAGATCGATCAGCACGACGTCGCAGGGCAGGCCGCCGGCCTTCTCCAGGGCGCGGGCGTTCGAACCCGGCATGGAGAGGACGCTGCGGCGCGGGCGGATCTCGGTCATGGCGGGTCCCCGAGCGCTCTGGAATCGTCCGGCCGATACCGCTACGGCGGGACCGAGACAAGGCGGGAGGGACAGCTTGGCGCGCTGGATCGCGGGGCTCGACGGCTGTCGCGGCGCCTGGGCGGGCGTGCTGCTCGACCTCGACGACCCGGCGCGCCACCGCGCCGGCCTCTTCGCCACCGTCGCGGAGGTGCTCGACGGGCCCGA
Organism: Methylobacterium sp. CCH5-D2; assembly: GCF_001556475.1. Taxonomy (NCBI): domain Bacteria; kingdom Pseudomonadati; phylum Pseudomonadota; class Alphaproteobacteria; order Hyphomicrobiales; family Methylobacteriaceae; genus Methylobacterium; species Methylobacterium sp. CCH5-D2. The sequence continues at coordinate 4,343 of NZ_LSIX01000657.1, forward strand.
GGCGCCGCTCCGCGTCGGCATCGACATCCCGATCGGTCTCCCCGAGCGCAGCCTCGGCGGCGGGCGCTCCGCCGACCGGGCCGCCCGCGCGCTGCTCGGGGCCCGCGGTTGCGCCAGCGTCTTCCCGGTGCCGCCGCGCGCCGCGGTCTACGCACCCGACTACGAGAGCGCCAAGGCCCTCTCCCGCCGCGACAGCGATCCGCCCCGCGCGCCCTCGATCCAGTGCTGGAACATCGCGCCCGCCATCCGCGCGGTCGACGCATTGCTGCGCGCGCGTCCGGACCTGCGCGCGCGCCTTCACGAGGTCCATCCCGAGATCGCCTTCCGCTGCCTCAACGGCGGCCTCCCGCTCGAAGCGGGCAAGAAGGGAGCGGAGCGCCGGGCGGGGCTCGCGGCGCGCCGAGACCTTCTGCTGGCGGCGGGGCTGCCGGAGGCGCTGGTCCGGGAGCCGCCCCGCGGCGTCGGCCCGGACGACCACCTCGACGCCCTGGCGGGGCTCGTCGTCGCGCGCGACATCCTGACGGGGCGCGCCCGCCCGCTGCCGGACCCGTTCGAGCACGACGCGCACGGCCTGCCCGTCGTGATCTGGGCGCCGGCTCGGCGCACTTCCGATGAGCGCCCGGCCCGATCCTGCTAAGGAGACCCCATGAGCGATACCCTGCCGATCCGCCACATCGCCCGCGCCCTGGTCTTCGATCCCGACGACCGGCTGCTTCTCATCGCCTACCAGTCGGTGCATGCCCGCAACCCGGACGGGACGCCGAAGGTCTTCTGGTTCATGCCCGGCGGTGGGCTGGAGGCGGGCGAGAGCCACCTCGAGGCCTGTCGGCGCGAACTCGTCGAGGAGATCGGCCGCGAGACCGAGATCGGGCCGCAGATCGCCGCCTGCGACGGGCCGTTCCGCCTCTTCCAGCAGGGGCGGGACGCGCGCGAGCGCTACTTCCTCGTCCGACTGCCCGACGCGGCGGTCGATACCAGTCGCCTCGCCGAGACGGAGGACAATCCGGTCCTCGGCACGCGCTGGTGGAGCGTCAGTGAATTGTGCGCGACCGAGGAACACATCGAACCGGCCGGACTTGCAGACTTGGCGCGCCGGGTGGCTTCTGGGATGATTCCTGACGATCCCGTCGTTCTGTCATGGCGGGATGCCTGAGCCGGCAGGTCCCGCGGCGCATGCCGACCCGGCCGATCCTTCCGTACGCAGGAGACACCATGTTCCCCGAAGCCCTGACCGCGGGTTACCGGTCCTTCCTCTCGGATCGCTTTCCGCAGGAGAGCCGCCGCTTCAAGCAGCTCGCCACGAGCCAGGCCCCCGAGGTGCTGGTGATCAGCTGCTGCGACAGCCGCGTGGCGCCCGAGGCGATCTTCGACGCCGGCCCGGGCGAGCTCTTCGTCATCCGCAACGTCGCCAACATCGTGCCGATCTACGAGACCGGCGGCGAGTACCACGGCACCTCGGCGGCCATCGAGTTCGCCGTGCAGGCGCTGGAGGTGAAGCACATCGTCGTGCTGGGCCACGCCACCTGCGGCGGCATCAAGGCCTTCGCCAACAAGGCCGAGCCGCTCTCGCCCGGCAACTTCATCGGCAAGTGGGTCTCGCTGGTGGCCCCC
>NZ_LSIX01000658.1:0-659 GCF_001556475.1 Methylobacterium sp. CCH5-D2
CGATCGCGGCGGGTCGGCGGGGCTGGCGCACCAGCACGCCCGGCGTCGAGGCGGCGTGGTCGATGCGGCTCTCGTGGCGCGCCGGCGGCGGCTCGAAGCCCGCGCGATCGTCGAAGACGTGGTCGGGCCAGCCCTGCGGGCCGGGCTCGGGCCGGGCCGCCTCGGGCGGGCCGAAGCCGGCCGCCGCGCGGGCGCCGAACCGCGGCTCCGCAGCGCCGAACCGCGGCTCCGCCGCGCCGAACGGTGCCATCTCCGGCGGCAGGACGCGCGGCATCGGCACCTCGGGCTCGCGGTCGCGGCCCAGCATGGCGTTCGGCGACGCGGCCCAGCTCTGGGCCGCGCCCTGCCCCTGGCGCGGCAGGGCGTAGCCGGGGTGGCGCGCGGCCCCGCCGAGGCGGCGGGTCAGGCTCTGGCGGAGCGACATCAGCCGGTGCGCGAGCGCCCCGAGCGAGAGGCCCGGGCGGTCGACGCCGCGGCCGGGGCGGGAGGGATCGCGGTGTGAGTAGGGGGGCCGTCCCGATGCGCGCATGAGAGCTTCTGTTACTCGAAACAGGGCTTCCGCCCGGGGCAGGGCGGCTCGTTCCCGAGTTAGGCGCGTCGTCGTTAACAGAGGCTTGAGCCCTCCGGCCGGTCCTTACCGGCGCCCGACGGGCGCAGGG
>NZ_LSIX01000659.1:0-3767 GCF_001556475.1 Methylobacterium sp. CCH5-D2
CCGCCGTAGCGGCGGATCGTGACCTGTCGGTGCCGCGGTTCAACGGGACGTTCGGTTCGAGGCGCGTCGCCCGAACGGCCAAGCCAGAGACGGCGCAGGAGGGATCGGAGCCAGTCAAACATGCGGTGTCACCAACATCCACAAGGGCCGTGATTTCGCGAGCGTATGCCGTGCCCTGAGACCGGCCGAACGGTCGGGCACGCCGTCATTACACCATGCCGGCGCCCCCGACATCGTGAGGAGCCTGAACGCGGCGCAAGCTGGGGGCCATCGGTCCATCGCCGACAAGCAGGAGAGCCGGCGCTGGGGGGCCGAGCCCGTTCCCCGGCTGTAGGAGCACAATGGGACGGACTTCGGCGCAGGACGCTTCCCGCGACGAGACCTCAAGCACGGGAGGGCTTCGGCGAGTATTGGGCCGGTCCCGCGATCTTGCAGCACGCTGCTGCGAAATTGCCTTGGGCCGCCATCCTCTTGCGTCTCTCGGGTTCCCGGGCGGCGGCCGCCGCGTCGCAGGACCCGGGCGCCCGGTGCGCCCGCCGCGGGCTCTCGGATGGGGCAGCCCCGCACGGTCCGCTCACGTATCCCGCCGCCGAGGCGCAACCTCCGTTAGAGCGGGCGCGCATGCGTCCTGGGAATGCGGCGCCGGAGGTCCCGCGGTACATCCTCCCGGGACCACACCGTCGTGACCTTACGGCCGGCGGTCGCGAAAACCGGCTTGATGCCGGCCCGGTCGAGGGCTTCCCGCACCCACCGAATGCCGGATCCGATGTCCCTGGCGAGGGCCCCCGTGGTTGCGTACTCGCTCTCGAAGGCCGCCAACGCATCCTCCGGGACGAGGATCTCCCCGCATGCGGTCGCGGTCCCGGTCAGCAGGCCTTGCCGGACGATCAGGCCGACGACGTCGGACGGCACCGTGATGCGCCGGCCGACCTCTGCGAGGGTGAGGCCGCCGCCCCCGCGGGACCGGCGCGCGGCCCTGATGTCCTCCGGGTCGAGGAGGAACCCCGCGAGGCCGGGCGCGTCCCGCAGGACCGCCCTGACCCGGAGCTGTCCGGCCAAGATCATGGCGCAGGTGCCGCGCACGCCGTCGACCTTGCCGTGCTGGCTGGCGCGCGCGAGCGGCAGGAGGCCGGCGGGAGCGGCCTCGACGGTCGGCGCTGGGCCGCGGAGTCGGGCCAGCACGGCGTCGATGGCACCCCGGTCGAATACCTCGGCCTTGATGCCGGCGCGACGATGGATCTCGGCTGGCGGGACGATGCGGGCGGCCACCAGCATCCTGGCCTGTCGCTTGGCCAGCCCGAGCGCGGCGGGCAGGTCGTCCGCGCGGACCGCACGGTCGAGGAGCGCGCGGATCTCGGCGGCGGTCTCGCGGGTGATGCCGATGGGCGTGCCCCGCTTGGTCCGTTCCGGCCACGCACCCAGGGCCTTGACGTAGCCGGCGACGAACTCCGGCCGGCGCCCGCACTGGGCCGCGATCTCGGCGAGGCTGACCAGGGGGACATCGGCATGCCGGATCACCACCGAGGTCTTGTGGACCGGACCCCGTGCCGCGTGATGCGCGAAGAGGATCGCCCGCACCGCGTCACCGCTCCCTCCCGCCGGCAGTCGCTTCGCCCACAGGTACAGGTAGCCATAGACCTGTTCGGCGCCCCAGGCCCCGAGGCCGACATGGTCGGCTCCGGCCATCCCGTCGAGCAGGGCCTCGAAGGCGCGCGGCCAGTCCCGCGCGATGGCGAGGCCGGCCGAAAGCACCTCGGGATGGCGTTCCGCCGGAAACTTCGACAAGGCCCCGTCGGCGCCCCCGTGCCGGGCGACGCCCAGCCGCTCCATGGCGTCGCAAGCCTCTGCGAGCGTCAGCCCGTCGAGAATGGGGACCTCCGTCCTCGGCATGCCGCCGAGGCGGCCGACCACGTAGGCGTCCGCCAGGGTCGTGCCGGGCGCGACCTCGACGCCCTCGCAGGCCAGCAGGGGGTGGCCGTTCCTGCACCGGGTCAGCGAGCCGGCTTCCCAGGTGACGTCCACGCCGCAGGTCGGGCAAGCCGCGGCCAGCAGGACGTGATGCACCGGGCAGGTGCGGACGGCAGCCACGTCCCACCAGAAGCGCCGGTGAACGTTCCAATGGGCGTGACGTCCGGACCGCGGCCGGCGGAGGTCGTCGTCCCAGCAGCGCGGGCACCAGCGACGCGCGTTCGTCGTCCAGTCGTCCCGGTGGATCTCCTCGCCGGCGATCACGACCCTCCGCTTGGTGACCTCCGCCGGGGTCCATCGCAGGAAGGGCTCACCGTCACGGCCGAGCCGGTCCGCGAGGGGCTTGGCGGCGCGCCCCTGCAGGATGTCGCTCAAGGCATGGCCGGCGCTCCTCAGGCGTTCCCGGCTCCACGGCTCGCCATTGACGTCGAAGGCGCGCAGCAGGTGCGCCGCTGCGGATTCGCCCTCGACGACGGGCGGGATGATGGTCAGTCGCACCGACGTCCTCCTACGCGTCGTCCGGGTCGATGTCCGCTTGCGCGGTTCCCATCAGTCGGGTGAGCTTGTCGAACTCGATCTCCTTCAGCTTCGGGCAGGTCGAGATGTCGGGCACCCTGAACGGGTTCCGGTGAGGGCCGAGCTCGAAGATCTCGTCGAAGACGAATGCTAGGTGGTCGAGTTGGCTGATGCTCGGCGCGCCGCTTCGGATGGCGCGGAAGGCCGCCTTCTTGACGAGGTGCATCATCCGGCCGGTGTATCCCGCCGATGCCTTGAGCATGCGCTGGACCATGTCGTGCTCGGACAGGCCGGAGGGGGCCGGGAAGCCGAGCCGCGGCTCGATCAGCTCCAGGAACTTCGTCGCCTTCTTCACACAGGCCGCCGAGTGGCCGAGTGGCCTGATGGGCATGAAGATGCAGCGTCGGAGCAACTGGAAGTCCTCCTTGAGCACCCGCCTCAGCCACGGCATGCCGGAGAGCACGAGCGAGATGGGGCGCATCTCCGCCCCCGGCGGCCGCAGGGGGTCGTTCGGGTCCGGGAGGACGAGGTTCTTCAGCGTCTCGACCAAGGCCCGCCGCTCGTCGCCGGTGCGCCCGCGGAGGGCGTGGTGGAATTCATCGACCATGACGACCGACACGAGTTGGGCGTGCATCTGGTGGCGGACCCTGCGCCAGATGTCGTGCTCCTTCAGGGTGGCGCTGAGTTCCAGATCGGTCAGGGCGACGTACAGCGCGAGCCCCAGCGTCTTCAGGGTGCAGGGGCTGGGCGCCTTGATGAACACCAGCGGGCGCACGGGGCCGACCTCGTCACGGAACGGCACCAGGGACGGGCGCATCTGCAGCCGGGCGAGCAGATGCGACTTCCCGGCCCCGGAAGGAGCCGGAACGACAAGGCACTGGCCCTCGACGTCGTCGGCGAGGTCGGCCAGCATCTGGTCGAAGCGCGCGACCGCCTTGACGACGACGTCCGTGTTCACGTGGATCGTGTTCACGCGTCTCTTCCAGGCGCGCCGCTCCAGATCCTGGGGGCTCAGACGGGTGGCGAACCGCTCCCGGCGCGCGGGAACGGCCTCCTGCGGGGCGAGGACCGTGACGTCGGGGCGGAAGATGTCCGCTTCGTGGGCTTGCAGCATGCGATGGTCCTCACTCGGCAGTCCAGTTATCGGGATCGTCTGCATCGAACCCGATGTCGTCGGCCGCCGCCGCCGGCATGGTCGCCGCCGGCACGGTCGCCGCCGCGGTGACGGGCGGTGATCGTGCCGGCTCGGCGGCGACCGAGTCGTCCTGCGCCCCGCATCGGGC
>NZ_LSIX01000660.1:0-25978 GCF_001556475.1 Methylobacterium sp. CCH5-D2
GGCAGCCTCATACCCCTCACCCTGTCCCTCTCCCTATGGGAGAGGGGACCCGCGCGTCCGCGAACAGGCGTGGTAATTCCGTAGCGCGTCGGGAGACGCGCTCCCGCCCCTACTTGCACTCCTCACGCGCCCGCTTCATCGCGTCGGCGAAGCCGGCCAGCGCGTACTCGTCGGCGGTCGGGTTGCCGCGCATCGAGGTCGTGCGGACCGTGAGCTTCGGGGTGCGGCCGCTCATCTCGGTGACCACCCGGGTTTCCTCGGCCGGGTTCTGCAGCCAGGCGTTGCCGTCCTTGGTCACCAGCCCGTAGCGCGCGGTGCCGATGTTGAGGGAGGGGTCGCTCGGCGCGGCGGCCGCGCCGGCCTTCCCTTGCGCGGCGGCGGGCTTGGCGGGGAAGCCCAGCATCACCGCCACCTCGTTCTGGACGTTCTCGGCCTTGCGCACCGTCACGAACAGGTAGGCGGTGTCGCGCTTGAGGGTGTTGGGCGAACGGGCCTGCGGCTGGGCGATGGCGTAGCAGACGCGCGCCTTGCCCTGACCGTTGGTGAAGACGTTCCAGTCGCCGATCACCGCCACCGGCACCGCCTGCTGCATGCCGGGCGGGGTCGCGGGCTTCTTCTCGCGCCCGCGCCGGCCGCGGCGCGGCGCGGCCTCGTCGGCCTCCTGTGCGTGCGCCGTCCGCATCCCCGCCAGATCGCTCAAGCCGGCCGGCAGCGGCGCGAGGAGAGCGAGGGCTCCGACCGGGAGCAGGCAGAGGGCACGGCGCATCGGCACATCCTGAACAGCATCGTCCGGCACCGCGGCTCCCGCCGGGCGCAGGGTTTAGTGACGCTTGCGCTCAAGGACGGCAAGAGGGGCGGCAGGAGCGAGCGGACGGCAGGCCCCGCCCTCCCCTTCTCAGGCGGCGCGGATCTCGGCCGCGTTGGCGGCCGCCATGGCGGCGACCGGAAGCGCGGGCTCGGAGACCGCGATGGTCACCGCCGGCTCGACCACGATCTCGGCCGCGGCGCGCGGCTGCGGGTCGTTGTAGGGGGTGTTGTAGCCCTTGCGCACGGCGGCCCAAAAGGCCTCGCGCGCGAGGCCCGAGCCCGTGAGAGCGGCATCGATCATCGCGGTCGCGGACGCCGCCATCTCGGGCGCCTCTTCCGGCTTGATCCAACTCTCGACGGGCATGCTGCGATCTCCGATCCACACGGCCGAGCTTATGGCGCAACGGACTTAGCTGAACGGTGAACGCCGGGGCGTTGCGAATGGTTGCGGCGCACAATTCACGCGGGTTTTGCCGCCGCCTCCCCGAGCCGCGCGATCCAGGCCTCGGCCTGTCGGCGAACGTTGTCGGGCGCGGTGCCGCCGTAGCTGGTGCGGCTCGCCACCGAATTCGCGACGCCGAGCACCGCGTAGACCGCGTCGGTGATGCGGGGCTCGGCCGCCTGCATCTCGGGCAGCGTGAGTTCCTCCAGCCCGACGCCCCGGGCCGAGGCCGCGCCGACGAGGCGGCCGGTGACGTGGTGGGCCTGCCGGAAGGGCAGCCCGAGTTCGCGCACCAGCCAGTCGGCGAGGTCGGTGGCGGTGCTGTAGCCGGAACCCGCGGCTTTGCTCAGCACGTCCGCGACGGGCTCAAGGTCGCGCACCATGCCGGTCATCGCGGCGAGGCACAGCGAGAGGGCCTGGAGCGCGTCGAAAGTGCCCTCCTTGTCCTCCTGCATGTCCTTCGAGTAGGCGAGCGGCAGCCCCTTCATCACGATGAGCAGGCCGGTGAGCGCGCCGACGATGCGGCCGGCCTTGGCGCGCACCAGCTCGGCGGCGTCGGGGTTGCGCTTCTGCGGCATGATCGACGAGCCGGTGGTGAAGCCGTCCGAGAGCCGCACGAAGCCGAACTGCGCCGAGGTCCAGACGACCAGCTCCTCGGCGAAGCGCGAGAGATGCACGGCGCAGATCGAGGCGGCGGAGAGCGATTCCAGCGCGAAGTCGCGGTCGGCCACCGAATCGAGGGAGTTCGCGGTCGGGCGGTCGAAGCCGAGCGCGGCGGCGGTCGCGTGCCGATCGATCGGGAAGGAGGTGCCGGCGAGCGCCGCGGCACCGAGCGGGCACTCGTTGAGGCGCGCGCGCGCGTCGCGGAACCGGCCGCGGTCGCGCGCCAGCATCTCCACGTAGGCCAGGCAATGGTGCCCGAAGGTGACGGGCTGGGCCGATTGCAGGTGAGTGAAGCCCGGCATCACGGTCCCGGCATGGGCCAGCGCCTTGTCGGCCAGCGCCCGCTGCAGCTCGGCGGCCTGGGCGTCCAGCGAATCGAGGGTGTCGCGCACCCAGAGCTTCATGTCGGTGGCGACTTGGTCGTTGCGCGAGCGCGCGGTGTGGAGGCGTCCCGCGGCCGGGCCGACGATCTCGGTCAGCCGGCTCTCCACCGACATGTGGATGTCCTCGAGCTCGCGGCGGAACACGAAGCTGCCGGCCTCGATCTCGGCCTGCACGGACTTGAGCCCGGCCTGGATCGCGGCCACATCGTCGGCCGGTAGGATGCCGGCCTCGCCCAGCATCGTCACATGCGCCAGCGAGCCGCGGATGTCCTGGGGCGCGAGGCGCTTGTCGAACCCGATCGAGGCGTTGATCTCCTCCATGATCTCGGCCGGGCCGCTCGCGAAGCGGCCGCCCCACATCCGGTTGCTCATGCTCTCAACGTCCCTTCCGCGCTCACATCAGGACAGGCAAGGCTGATGCCCAGACCCATCGCGCGCCTCGCCATCGGCGCCGGCCTCGTCACGGCCCTCGTCGCTGGGCTTGCCCTATACGGGACGGGCTCCATCACCGGCAACGGGGCGGGGCCCTGCGCCGCCTCGATGCCGGCCCTCGCCCGCGTCGCGCAGACCAGCCGCGGCGACGTCGCGGCTATGCAGGCGCCCGACGGCCCGAAGCCCGCCCCGGACCTCGCCTTCCGGGGGCCGGACGGGACCGAGATGCGGCTCGGGGATCTCCGCGGCAAGCTGCTCCTCGTGAATCTCTGGGCGACGTGGTGCGCCCCCTGCAAGGCCGAGATGCCGGCCCTCGACCGGCTGCAGGCCGCGCTCGGCGGGCCGGACTTCGCGGTGGTGGCGATCAACCTCGACACCCGAAACACGGAGAAGCCGCCCGTGTGGATGCGGGAGAACGGCATCGCGCAGCTCGCCTACTACGCCGATCCCGGTGGGCGGGTGCTGCCGGCCGTGCAGCGCGACACCGGCTCCACCGGCCTCCCGACGACGCTGCTCATCGACGGCGCCGGCTGCACGATCGGCGTGATGAAGGGCCCGGCCGAGTGGTCGGGCGCGGACGCGCGCACGCTGATCCAGGCCGCTTTGGGGCGAAGCTGACCGACGCACCTCCCTCTCCCCTCTGCGGGAGAGGGTGGGCCGGCCGTCAGGCCGGGTCGGGTGAGGGGAGCGACGGTGCAGATGCGGGCGTTGCCCTGCATGAAGGTTGCGCCCGGGCCTGAAGCGTTCACCTCTCTCCCGACCCCTGCTGACGCAGGGGCCACCCTCCCCCGCAGAGGGGGGAGGGGGAAGACGCGGCGGGCGCCGCCCTAAGCTCTTGAAGGTCGTCTGCCTCAGGCCGCCTCGGCCTGCGCCAGCGCCTCGGCGATCGCGTCGAGCGCCGCCTGCGCGCCGGCCCCGTTCGGGCCGCCCGCCTGGGCCATGTCGCGGCGACCGCCGCCGCCCTTGCCGCCGAGGTGGCCCGCGCCCGCGCGCACCAGCCCGACCGCGTCGTAGCGGCCGGTCAGGTCCTCGGTGACGCCGACCACGAGGCCGGCCTTGCCGTCCGCGGCGACCCCCACGATCGCCACGATGCCGGAGCCGAGGCGCGTCTTGCCCTCGTCCGCGAGGCTCTTGAGGTCGCGCATCTCGACGCCCTCGACCACCCGCGCCATCAGCTTCACGCCCGCCACCTCGCGGGCCTCGTCGCCGCCGCCCGCGGCACCGCCGCCCATCGCGAGCTTCTTGCGGGCGTCGGCCAGTTCCCGCTCCAGGCGGCGGCGGTCCTCGAGGAGCGCGGCGAGCCGGTCCGGCGCCTCGGCGACCGGCGCCTTGAGCTGGCCGGCGAGCGCCGCGAGCGCCCGGCCCTCCTCGGCGCGGTAGCGGCGGGCCGCGTCGGCGGTCATGGCCTCGATGCGGCGGACCCCGGCGCCGACCGCGCTCTCGCCCACGATGGTGATGAGGCCGATATCGCCGGTGCGCGCCGCGTGCGTGCCGCCGCAGAGCTCGATCGAGAAATTCGGCAGGCGCACTTCCTCGGCGGGAGCACCGGCCTCGTCCACGGGCCGGCCCATCGAGACGACCCGCACCTCGTCGCCGTACTTCTCGCCGAACAGCGCGCGGGCGCCCGACGCGATGGCGTCGTCCACCGCCATCAGCTTGGTCACGACGGCCTCGTTCTGCAGCAGCACCGCGTTGGCGATGTCCTCGACGCGCTGCAGTTCGGCCGCCTCGATCGGCTTCGGGTGGCTGATGTCGAAGCGCAGGCGCTCGGGCGCCACCAGCGAGCCCTTCTGGGCGACGTGGTCGCCGAGCACCTGCCGCAGGGCCTCGTGCAGCAGGTGGGTGGCCGAGTGGTTGGCCCGGATCGCCCGGCGGCGGGCGTGGTCGACCTTCAGCTCCACGGCGCCGTCGCGCGCCAGCGTGCCCTCCTCCACCGTGACGTGGTGGACGAAGAGATCGCCGAGCTTCTTCTCGGTGGCCGTCACGCGGGCGCGCAGGCCCGGACCCGCGACGAGGCCGGTATCGCCGACCTGACCGCCGGACTCGGCGTAGAACGGAGTCTGGTTCGCGAGCATCAGCCCGCTCGCGCCGGCCTCCAGCGCCTCGACCTCGGCGCCCTCGCGCAGCAGCGCCACGACGATGCCCTCGGCCTCTTCCGTCTCGTAGCCCAGGAACTCGGTGGCGCCGACGCGGTCGCGGACGGAGAACCACACCGTCTCGGTCGCGGCCTCGCCCGAGCCCTTCCAGGCCTCGCGCGCCGCCTGTTTCTGGCGCTGCATCGCGGCCGTGAAGGCCTCCGTGTCCACGCCGATGCCGCGGGCCTTCAGCGCGTCCTGGGTCAGATCCAGCGGGAAGCCGTAGGTGTCGTAGAGGGTGAAGGCGGTCTCGCCCGAGAGCTGGCCGCCCGCCGTGAGGTCGCGGCTCTCGGCGTCGAGGATGGCGAGGCCGCGCTCCAGCGTGCGGCGGAAGCGGGTCTCCTCCAGCCGCAGGGTCTCGGAGATCAGGCTCTCGGCCCGCATCAGCTCGGGGTAGGCCTGGCCCATCTCGCGCACCAGCACCGGGACGAGGCGGTACATCATGGGTTCCCGCGAGCCGATCAGCTCGGCGTGGCGCATGGCGCGGCGCATGATCCGGCGCAGCACGTAGCCGCGGCCCTCGTTCGAGGGCAGCACGCCGTCCGCCACCAGGAAGGATGAGGCGCGCAGATGGTCGGCGATGACCCGGTAGGAGGCGAGCGTCGCGGGCTCCGGCGCGCGGGAGACGGCGTGCGCCACCGCGTCGATCAGCGCCCGGAACAGGTCGGTCTCGTAGTTCGAGTGCACGCCCTGCAGGATCGCCGCCATGCGCTCCAGGCCCATGCCGGTGTCGATGGACGGCCGAGGCAGGGCGAGGCGGTTGCCCGGCTCCACCTGCTCGTACTGCATGAAGACGAGGTTCCAGAACTCGAGGAAGCGGTCGCCGTCCTCGTCCGGAGAGCCGGGCGGGCCACCCTGCAGCGCCGGGCCCTGGTCGATGAAGATCTCCGAGCACGGTCCGCACGGGCCGGTGTCGCCCATCTGCCAGAAGTTGTCCGAGGTGCCGATGCGGATGATCTTGTCGTCCGAGAAGCCCGCGATCTTCTTCCAGAGGGTCGCGGCCTCGTCGTCGTCCGCGTAGACGGTCACCAGCAGGCGGTCGGGCTTGAGCCCGAACTCCTTGGTGATCAGGTTCCAGGCCAGCTCGATCGCGCGCGGCTTGAAATAGTCCCCGAACGAGAAGTTGCCGAGCATCTCGAAGAAGGTGTGGTGGCGCGCGGTGTAGCCGACGTTGTCGAGGTCGTTGTGCTTGCCGCCCGCGCGCACGCATTTCTGCGCGGTGGTGGCGCGCTGGTAGGGCCGCTTCTCGACGCCCGTGAAGACGTTCTTGAACTGCACCATGCCGGCGTTCGTGAACATCAGCGTGGGGTCGTTCTTCGGGACCAGCGAGGACGAGGGCACGACGGCGTGGTCGGCCGCTGCGAAGTAGTCGAGGAAGGTCGACCGGATCTCGTTGACGCCGCTCATCGAGGACTGACTCTGCTGGGAACGTTCGTGCCGTGCGCCGCGGCCGGAGCCGGCGCGTTCGCGCCCTCTTAGCCGAGGCGGACCGATTAAGTCACGGGTGACATTCTACGACTAAGCTCGCCGCCGATCGGGCGGGGTTTGCCACAGGATCGTCGCAAGCGCGGCCGTGTTGTCGCCACATCTGTCAAGCCATCTCACGGGGAAGGCGCCGTCACCGGCGCGTGATCAGAGCACGTGAGTCGCAATGCAGGGCCGCACCGCCGGAACGTCGCGCAACGCCTACTCTGCCTCTGCCAAGGCGCCCACCCGCTTCGGCGCCGGCCCGGCCGACGCCATCACGGCCGAGACCCGGGTGGGGCGCGACCACGGCAGCCGCCCGGCGCTCGCCCGCTCGCTGCTCTCCGTCACCCTCGTCGCCGGGGGCCTCAGCGCGGTGCTGATCGGCTCCGGGGCCGAGCTCGGCAAGATCGGCCTCGACAACGCCGTCTCGACCGCGCACGCCGCCACCGAGATCCAGATGCCGCGCCCCCGGGTGCAGACCGTCTCCCTCGCTCCGCGGGCGGTCGAGAACCCGGCGCCACGCGCACCGCTGCGCGCCTCGACGGCCTTCGCGCACGTTCACGATCTCGATACCGACCTGGGCTCGAACAGCGTCGATCGGGTCTCGTACGACTTCCTGCTCTCGGAGAGCGCGGTCGGCGACCCGAACGACGTGCTGGAATTCGGGCCGATGAAGATCCGGCGCCACCTCGTCCAGACCATCGTGCGCGCCGCCCAGGCCGTGCAGACCGACCCCGTGCTGCTGATGGCGGTGGCCGACAAGGAGTCGAGCTTCATCACCGCGGTGCAGGCCAAGACCTCGTCGGCCACGGGCCTCTACCAGTTCATCGAGCGGACCTGGCTCGGCGTGGTGCGCGATTTCGGCGCCAAGTACGGGCTGGAGAAGGACGCGGCCCTCGTGGTGGCCGACGCCAACGACCGGCCCGCCGTGCAGGACCCGGCCGAGCGCGCCCGCATCCTGGAGCTGCGCCGCGACCCCTACCTCTCGGCCCTGATGGCGGGCGAGATGCTGAAGCGCGACGCCGCCCGCATCGCGCTGCGCATCGGCCGCGAGCTGACGCTCGGCGAGGTCTACCTCGCCCACTTCCTCGGGCCGGACGACGCCGAGGAGTTCCTGGCCAAGGTGGTGAACACGCCGGGCGCCGCCGCCGCCGCGCTGCTGCCCGGCCCGGCGCGGGCCAACCGCACGATCTTCTTCGCCTCCGCCGCACAGCGCGGGCGCCGGGCCAAGAAGGCGGTCAGCCTCTCGGTCGCCCAGGTGCACGAGAAGTTCGAGGCGATGATGAGCGCCCGCGGCGCCCGCTACCAGAACGTGCGCGCGGTCTCGGGCGTGATGGCCTTCGCGGACGCCGACGCCGCCACGCCGTAGCAGACCAGGGATTCGTACCGCCCGCGCAACTGACGCGCGGTTCCCGACTTCTTTCCACGGGCCCCGCCCGGGGCAGGCAGGAGTTTTCGGGAGGTCTTGTGAGCACAGCGGACCGCGACGGGGCCGGCGCGCGGCGTTTTCCCGCCCAGGACACGCTCACGCCGGGCGTTCCCCTCGACCAGATCGGGCAGACCCTGGCCTCGTTCTACGACGACCTCGTGGCCGAGGGCGTGCCGGAGCACCTCGCCGCCCTGGTCCGGCGCGTGCGCCAGGCCGAGCCCCAGGCCGACGCCGCGGCGACGCCCGCGCCCGCCGCCGCCGAGCCGAGGCGCATCGCCCTGGTGGTCGAGGACGAGCCCCAGATCCGCGCGCTCGCCGAGACCCTGCTGGAGGAGACCGAGCTCGCCGTCGTCGGCTGCGACAGCGCGGAGGCCGCCCTGCGGGTGCTGCAGGAGCGCGGCGGCGACGTCGCCCTGGTCTTCGCCGACGTGCGGCTCGCCGGCGCCATGGACGGGCTGCAACTCGCCCACGCGGTCGCGACCCTGTGGCCCCGCGCGCGCCTCGTGATCACCTCCGGGCACGGGGTGAGCCGGCCCGACCTGCCGCCCGAGGCCGTGTTCATCCAGAAACCCTGGCGCCCGCTCGACGTTCTGGTCGAGGCCGAGCGCGCGAGCGGCGAGCCGCCGCCGCCCGTGCTCTGATCGCCCCGATCCGAACCCGGAGGCGGGGCGCGGCTCTTGCATCGCGCCCGGTCCCTCTCCCAGCGGTGTGCCCCATGAAGATCAGGACCGGTTTCGACATCGCCTTCGATTCGGGCCAGGCGACGCCGATGATCCTGATGCTCAGCGTCCATCCCTCGCGGATGCCGGACGTGCTGACCCCGCACGTGATCCGCCTCGATCCGCCGGTGCCAGTGCACGAGTACCGCGACCGCTTCGACAACATCTGCCACCGCATCCTGGCCCCGCCCGGCCGCATCGCGATGTCGGCCTCCTTCGTGGTGCAGGATTCCGGCCTGCCCGACGCCTACGCCCCCGAGGCGCGCCAGATCCCGGTGCAGGACCTGCCGGACGAGGTGCTCGTCTTCCTGTTGGGCTCGCGCTACTGCGACACTGACAAGCTCGCCCAGACCGCCTGGAACCTGTTCGGCAACGGGCCGGAGGGCTGGGGACGCGTCCAGGCGATCGTGGACTACACCCACAACCGCATCCGCTTCGACTACATGCGGGCGGACGCGACGCGCTCGGCCCATGACGGCCACACCCAGCAGGAGGGCGTCTGCCGCGACTTCGCGCATCTCGCCGTCACCCTCTGCCGCTGCATGAACATCCCGGCGCGCTACTGCACCGGCTATCTCGGCGACATCGGCGTGCCCGCGGTGCCGGACCCGATGGATTTCTCGGCGTGGTTCGAGGTGTTCCTGCACGGGCCCGAGGGCCCGCGCTGGTACACGTTCGACGCGCGCCACAACCGGCCCCGCATCGGCCGCATCGTCATGGCCCGCGGGCGCGACGCCACCGATGTCGCCATCACGACGAATTTCGGCTTCCAGAGCCTCGCCCGCTTCGACGTGCACACCGACGAGATCCTCTGAGGACGTCCGGCCGCCCGCCGGGGCGACTCACGCATCCGTGAATAACCCGGGACAAACCGGTGCACGGATGCGGCGAACGTCCTGGGACGCCCCGGTATTCCGCCACAGAGCAAAATCTTCGCGACCCTGTGGAACCCTCTGCCTACGCTCACGCTTGTAATGGCAAAGGTTATTGCTCAGGCAGGTTCATCATGAAGACCTCCGCCACTGTGCTCGCCGCCCTGTTCGGCGCATCGCTTCTTGCAGCGGTTCCGGCGCACGCCGCCTCGTCCTACTACGACCCCTTCGGCGCCAGCGACGCCGAGGACGCTTATGGCGACGACCAGCCCTACGGCTACCAGGGCACGCCGGGCCGCGCCTACCAGCCGGGCTACGGCCAGGGTGTGCAGGCCGCGCCGCAGGCGCAGGTCCAGCCGATCCCGCGCGAGGTCGTCGCCTTCAACGCCCCCTACAAGCCGGGCACGATCGTGGTCTCGACCTCGGAGCGGCGCCTGTACTTCGTGATGCCGAACGGCGAGGCGATCCGCTACGGCGTCGGCGTCGGCCGCCCGGGCTTCACGTGGTCGGGCACCAAGACCATCACCGCCAAGCGCGAGTGGCCGTCCTGGACCCCGCCGGCCGCCATGCTGGCCCGCCGCCCCGACCTGCCGCGCTACATGGCCGGCGGCATCGAGAACCCGCTCGGCGCCCGCGCCATGTATATCGGCTCGACCGAGTACCGCATCCACGGCTCCAACGAGCCGGACACGATCGGTCAGGCCGTCTCCTCGGGCTGCATCCGCATGACCAACGAGGACGTCACGGACCTCTACGAGCGCGTGAGGGTCGGGGCAAAGGTCGTCGTGCTGAACTGATCGGGGCCGATAGGCCCGCAGGAACGCCGCGTCATCGCAGGATGGCGCGGCGTTTGCGCTTTCGTTCGGTCCAAGAAATCAGTTCGCGCGCTTCCAGGTCTGGCTCTTGCAGAAGACGCTCATCACGCAGCCCGAGACCACGACGGTGTTGGGACCGGTCATCTTGAGGGTGCCCGAGTAGGTCTTGCCGTCCTTCGGATTGTAGAGCGTGCCCGCGTAGCCGTCCCCGGAGGCGTTCGGCGCGTTGACGATCTGGACGCCGACCACGCTGCGGGTGCGCAGCGCCGGGTCAGGATTGTTCGTGTCGAGGCCCTTGCCCGCGGCGCTGACCAGCGTGCCGCAATAGCCGCCGCCACAGCGGGCGAGCCGCACCTTCGATTCGCCCGTCTCGGTCAGCCAGATGCCCGCTGGGTCGCCGGCGGCGTGGCCGGAACCGGCCGCCAGCAGCAGGGCCAGCAGGCCGGCGGCGCGGAGCGTGGAACGGCGGCGCGATGTCATGGTGTCCTCCCGGTAGATGGTGTTGCAGGCCCGGACCATCGGGCTTCTCTGCTTAACATTCGATCGTGCAGCCTGCCTCGGGCGCGCCCGGATCCCGAAGTGCGCCCGGTCGGCGCCCGCCATCGCGATCCGCCGCGCGGGCTTGCCGGGCCTTGGCCGGCGAGGTCATCTCGTCCGTTGCCACGTCTCGCTCTTGCAGAACACGCTCATCACGCAGCCCGAGACCGAGACGCTGTTCGGGCCCGTCACCTTGAGGGTGCCCGAGTAGGTCTTGCCGTCGTCGGGATTGTAGAGCGTGCCCGCGTAGCCGTCCCCGGAGGCGTTCGGGGCGTTGACGATCTGGACGCCGACGAGGCTGCGGGTGCGAAGCGCCGGGTCGGGATTGTTCACGTCGACGCTCTGGCCGACGACGCTGACGAGCGTACCGCAATAGCCCCCGCCGCAGCGGGCGAACCGCACCTTGGACTGCCCGTCCGCGGTCAGCCAGACGCCGGCGGGGTCGCCGGCGGCGTGGCCGGCGCCGGCGGTCAGCAGCAGGGCCAGCAGGCCGGCGGCGCGGAGCGTGGGACGGCAAAGCAAGGTCATGGACCTCTCCCGAATCCAGCACGGCACGGCCGGATGGGGATTATTAGCCTAGCACCCGATCAGATGCCAGGCCTCAGAGGGCCCCCGGTCCCAGTACCGCGCCGAGGTAGGTCTCCGCCACCTCGCAGACGGGCTGGCCCGCAGCGCTCGCGAGCACCGCGTCCACGGCGAAGAGCGGCGTGTCGCGGCCCGGCCGGGCGGCGTGCTCGAGGAGGCGCAGCCCGATGTTGCGCCGGACGGGCGCGAGCGGCCGCACGACCCGGCCGAAGGGCGCGTCGGTCTCGTCGAGGGCGCGGTTCATCTCGGGCGTGAGGCGGGACGGCACGTACCAGTTGTCGGCCTCCGAGAGGACATGCGCGCCGCAGGCGAGGCGCACCCGGCGGTAGCGCACGGGCTCGTCCGGGCCGACGCCGAGGCGGCGGCGCTGCTCCGCGCTCGGCGGCTTCTCGGGCGCGGGCAGGCGCTGGGCGACGAGGCGCGGCTCCGGCGCGAGGCCGCGCTCGGCGCACCACGCCTCCAGCACCGCGGTCGCGCTCGGCGCCGCCAGGATGCGGGCCCGGAGCGCGGCGGCGAGCCCCGCCGCGTCCGCCCGGTCCACGGCCTCGGCGGGGTCGGCCCTGGCGGGAGAGAGAGGCATGAGCACCGCGAGGCAGGCCAGGACAGTCGCCGGCAGGGTTGGCGGGAGGCGCATCGGACGAGGGCCGGACGGGACGGATCCCGGGGATCGCCGACCGCCATAGCGGGCGCCCGCCGGATCGTCCATCGGCGCGGACCGCGCCGGAGGTCAGCAGCCGATGCAGATGTCGCGCACCGCGCGGTCGTGCATCGGCCCGGTCCGCTGGTTCGGCAGACGGTCGCCGCGCGGCGCGGGCTGCGCCTCGCGGAGGTGGACGGGGCGGACCCGCTCCGCCGCGGCGGGCGCGCTGAAGGTGGCCGCGGAGGGCGGCACGTAGGGGGCGGCCCGGTAGAACGGGCTGCCGCGCTCGAGCCCGGCCGCCGCGGTCCCGGCCGGCGGAAGGGCGATCAGGGCGGCGACCAGGACGGCGCGGGCGAGCACGGGCATGCGGACCTCCGCGGGAGGGCGTTCCCCTCGGTCAACGACGGCGCGGGGGATTCGTTACGGCCGCGCACGGATCCGGGCCGGCGCCTCAGGCCGAGGACGCCTCCTGCCGCGCCCGGTCGGCCGCGATCAGCCCGCCCAGGACCGCGCCGGTCCGGTGGTCCATCACGTCGGCCAGGGTGAAGCGGTCGAGTTCCCGGATGAAGCCGCGCTCGGCGGCGTCGAGCGCGTGCTTGATCAGGCAACCCTCGGCGAGCGGGCAGGGGCCCCGCCCGCAATCGATCAGGCAGCCGGTGCCCTCCAGCTCGGCCACCACCGCGCCGAGCCGGATCGCGGCCGGATCGCGCGCGAGGCGCACCCCGCCGGCCCGGCCCTGCTTGGCCACGACGAAGCCCGCCCGCACCAGCCCCTGGACGGCCTTGTGCAGATGGTGCGCCGAGATGCCGAAGGTCCGGGCGATGTCCGGTGTCGTGGCCCAGCCGTCCGCCCGCACCGTGCCGAGATACAGCAGCAGCCGCAGGGAGAAGTCCGTGTAGAGCGACAGGCGCAGGTCAGCCCCCGATCGAGAGCGCCCCGAGAGGCCCGAAAATCAGTCGTCCGGCGTTTCTACACCAGGCAGGCCGCGTCGCCCATGCGGGCCACGCGGCGATTTCGTCGCCGACACCCTGAAACGCCGAAAACTCGCAGACAAGTTACTTGTATGTCCTGCCTCCGGCACGGCCTACAACATGGGCGCCCGCCCCCGTCGTCGGCTGCCGCGCCCCGCGCGACCCACACAGGCGCCGACCGGCGCGACGACCGACACCTCACCTCACGTCCCCGAGATGCCGCACTTCTTCTTCGACATCCACGACCACGAACTCTCGCACCGGGACGAGGAGGGCAGCGAGTGGCCGGACACCGCCTCGGCCCAGGACCAGGGCAGGCGCCTGCTGGCCGACATCGCGCGCGACGAGGCGTTCCGCCACGATCCGCTCCACCTCTCGGTGAGCATCCGCGATGCAAGGCGGCGCGTGGTGGCGACCTGCGCCCTCTCGCTGGCGAGCACCCTCGTGGGGTGAACCGGAGCGGGGGCGAGCCCCCGCCGCACGGCGAGCGCGGTCACGGCACCCACGGTGGGGATCCCGGTCCGGCCAAAGATCTGTGATGGCGAGGCGTCAGTCGCTCCGACGACGCGGTCCCCGCAAACGAGCCGGGGAGGGTGATGGTGGAGCCTAACGGGATCGAACCGATGACCTCTTCCATGCCATGGAAGCGCTCTCCCAGCTGAGCTAAGGCCCCACTGTCATCATCCATCCGGATCTGGTTCCGGATGGCGTCTCGCCGGTGCACCGGGTGTGCCCAGGACGTCGGCGAGGCCGGTTCTATAAGCGGAGGACGGTCCGCGCTCAACCCCTTTTTCGCACCGACCGATCATTTTCGGGTCGGCGCCGCCCGCGGCTCGGGCGGCCGAGGTCAGCTCTCCTCGTCGTTCTCGATATCGCCGTCGATCAGGTCGGAGACGTCGTCGTCGCCCGAATCCTCCTCCTCCAGGAAGGTGTCGGCATCGTCGTCGCCGGCCGCGTCGTCGCCGGACTCGTCGTCGCTCGTGGTATCCGCGTCGTCCTCGGCGGCCTCGACCTCATCGAGGGAGACCATCTCCGGGCCCTTCTCGTCCGTCTCGTCCTCGTCGTCGGTGGCCGTGCTGCGCGACAGGGCCGGGGCGGCCACGCGGCTCGCCGTCGTCGCCTGGTAGACCGAGCCGCATTTCGGGCAGACCGCCGGGTCGCGGGCGAGATCGTAGAATTTCGCGCCGCAGTTCATGCATTGGCGCTTCAAGCCGAGTTCCGGTCTGGCCACGGGCGAAAACCTCGTCAGGGTGCTGTCAGGGGAGGGGCCCCGTTAGTCGCGGCGTGGACGGCTGTCAAATGGTGCGCGGCGCGGGCCGAATTCCGCCCGAAGCTCAGCGGCTTCCAGGTCGCCGGACGACCGCGCGACGATCTCGGCGGAGCGCGCCGTCGGCCCCGGATGGCGGCAGGGCAGGATGCCAGGAGGGATGGCCGGAGGGATATCCGGAGGCGACGGCCGG
Organism: Methylobacterium sp. CCH5-D2; assembly: GCF_001556475.1. Classification (NCBI taxonomy): domain Bacteria; kingdom Pseudomonadati; phylum Pseudomonadota; class Alphaproteobacteria; order Hyphomicrobiales; family Methylobacteriaceae; genus Methylobacterium; species Methylobacterium sp. CCH5-D2. The sequence continues at coordinate 14,358 of NZ_LSIX01000660.1, forward strand.
CGGCTCAGGATGACGCCGGGGCCCATTGGTGCTAACCGGCCCGCCATCCCCGTGGGCGCTCGTCGGCCCGCCGCCTTCCGGACCCGAATCCCGTGTCGCACGATCTCGAACCCCAGCCCCTCACCGCCTCGCCGGGGGCGCCGCTGCGCGGCTCGCTCCGGCCGCCGGGCGACAAGTCGATCTCGCACCGCGCGATGATCCTCGGCCTCCTCTCCATCGGCGAGACCCGGGTCGAGGGCCTCCTGGAGGGCGACGACGTGCTGCGCACGGCCGCCGCTGCGGAGGCGCTGGGCGCGGGCGTCGAGCGGCTCGGCGAGGGGCGCTGGCTGGTGCGCGGCGTCGGGATCGGCGGGCTGAGCGACCCGGCCCGGACGCTCGACTTCGGCAATGCCGGCACGGGCTCGCGCCTGATGATGGGCGTGGTCGGCGGCCAGCCGGTCACCGCGACCTTCGACGGCGACGCCTCGCTGCGCAGCCGGCCGATGCGCCGCATCCTCGACCCGCTGGTCAGGATGGGCACCGAGGTTGTCGCCGAGGCCGAGGGCGGGCGCGTGCCCCTGACCCTGCGCGGGCCCCGCGAGGCGATCCCGATCACCTACGAGACGCCCGCCGCCTCCGCGCAGATCAAGTCGGCCGTGCTGCTCGCCGGCCTCAACGCGCCCGGCACCACGACGGTGATCGAGGCGGCGGCCACCCGCGACCACACCGAGCGGATGCTGCGCCTGTTCGGCGCCGAGGTCGCGGTCGAGGCCCACGGTCCCGGCGGCCACGGGCGGCGCATCGCGCTCACCGGCCAGCCCACCTTGCGCGGCACCGACGTGGTGGTGCCGGCCGACCCCTCCTCGGCGGCCTTCCCGCTGGTGGCGGCGCTGATCGTGCCGGGCTCCGAGGTGACGATCCAGGGCGTGATGATGAACCCGCTGCGCACGGGGCTGATCACCACGCTCCTCGAGATGGGCGCCGACATCGAGCGCCTGCGCGAGCGCGAGGAGGGCGGCGAGACGGTCGCCGACCTGCGGGTGCGGGCGAGCCGCCTGAGGGGCGTCGCGGTGCCGGCCGAGCGCGCGCCCGCGATGATCGACGAGTACCCGGTGCTCGCCGTCGCCGCCGCCTTCGCGGAGGGCACGACCCGGATGAACGGGCTGCACGAGCTGCGGGTGAAGGAATCGGACCGCCTCGCCGCGGTCGCGGCCGGCCTCAAGGCCAACGGCGTCGCCCACGTGGTCGAGGGCGACGACCTCGTGGTGCACGGCGACGGCACGGCGCCCCGGGGCGGCGGCACGGTCGCCACCCATCTCGACCACCGCATCGCCATGGCGTTCCTCGTCATGGGTCTGGCCACGCGCGAGCCCGTCACCGTCGATGACGGCGCGATGATCGCCACGAGCTTCCCGAGCTTCCTGCCGACGATGCGGGCGCTCGGCGGCGGGATCGCGGAGTAGCCCGATGCCGATGGTGATCGCGATCGACGGCCCGGCGGCCTCCGGCAAGGGCACGCTCGCCCGGCGGCTGGCCGCCCATTACGGCCTGCCGCATCTCGACACGGGGCTGCTCTACCGCGCGGTGGCGCTCACCCTGATCGATGCGGGCGCGTCCCTCGACGACGAGGCGGCCGCGGCGCGCGCGGCGGCCTGCCTCATCGCCGACCGCCTCGCCGACCCACGCCTGCGCGAGCGCGCGATGGGGGAGGCGGCCTCGCGCGTCTCCGGCATCCCGGCGGTGCGCGCCGCGCTGCTTGCCTGGCAGCAGCGCTTCGCCGGCACGCCGGACGGCGCGGTGCTCGACGGGCGCGACATCGGCACGGTGATCTGCCCGGACGCGCGGGTGAAGCTCTTCATCACGGCGAGCGCCGAGGAGCGCGCCCGCCGCCGCCACCGCGAGCTGGAGGGCCGCGGCGAGGCGGTCTCGCTCGCGGCGATCCTCGCCGACATCCAGGCCCGCGACGCCCGCGACGCCTCGCGCAGCGCCGCACCGCTCCGGGCCGCGGCCGACGCGGTGCTGCTCGACACGACCGAACTCGACGCCGATGAGGCCTTCGCCGCGGCCCGCGCCGTGGTGGATCGCGCCCGCACGCAGTGAGCCCCGGCCGCGACCTCCCGCGCCACCCTCTCCCGCGCGGCGGCGGGGCGGCGCCGTGAGCGAGTCCGCCGGGCCGGGGCGGCGGGCCTCCTTCCCGCTCCTCGTCGCCGTCACCATGACGGGGACGCTCGCGCTGCACATCTTCGTGCCGGCCCTGGCGGACGCGGCGGCCGAACTCGGCACCAGCCCGGCCGCGGCCCAGCTCACCATCACGCTCTTCCTCGTGGGTCTGGCCGGCGGCCAGCTCGTCTACGGGCCGCTCTCGGACCGCTACGGGCGCCGCCCGGTGCTGATCGCGGGGCTCGGCCTCTACCTCGCCGGGTTGCTCCTCGCGATCCCGGCCCCGAACATCACCGTCCTGGTCGTGGCCCGCATCCTCCAGGCGCTCGGCGCCTGCAGCACGCTCGTGATCGGCCGCGCCATGGTGCGCGACGTCTCGGGCAGCACCGACGCGGCGCGCCGGATGGCGCTGCTCACCATGGCGATGACGCTGACGCCCGCGCTCGCCCCGGCGCTCGGCGGCCTCGTCGATACCTGGCTCGGCTGGCGGGCGGTGTTCGGGGTGCTGGCCCTGCTGGTCGGGGTGCTCGGCACGCTCGTGGTCGTCACCCTGCCGGAGACGAACCGGCACCCGGTGGCGCTGCCGGGCCCGAGCGCGATGGCCGCCGCCTACCTGCGGCTCCTGCGCATCCCGGTCTTCCGGGCCTATCTGGTGGCGGGCGCCTGCGCGGGCACCAGCCTCTACGCCTTCCTGGCGGTCGCGCCCTTCCTGCTGGTCGATCGGCTCGGCCGCTCGTCCGGCGAGGTCGGGCTCGACTGCCTGATCGTGGTCTTCGGCATGGTGGCGGGCGCGGTGGCGGCCAACCGCCTCGCGGGCCGCGTGCCGATCCGGCGGCTGGCCCGCACGGGCAACCTCGTCTGCCTCGCGGGCGCCGGCACGCTGCTGGCGATCGATCAGGCCGGGCTCCTCGGCGTGGTCGGCCTGATCCTCCCGCTCATCGTCTACGCGGTCGGCGTCGGCCTCGTCGGGCCGAACGCGGTGGCCGGGCTGATGAACGTCGATCCGCGCGCCGCGGGCGCGGCCTCCAGCCTCTACGGCTTCACCCAGATGGCCTTCGGCGCCGTCTTCACCGTCGCGGTCGGCCTCTGGCACCAGGGCAGCGCGACCCCGGTCGCCGCCACGCTGCTCGGGGCCGCGGCCGTCGCGGGCCTCGCGCTGCGGCGGGCCTGAGGAAGCGGCGGGCCTCAGGTCGCGAAGAACCCGGCATCCACCTGGTCGGGACGGACCCCGGACAGCTCGATGCCGCCGCCGCCCGACAGCGCGAGGACCGCGCTGCCGTCCCGTCCCGCCGAGACCGCGTAGCTCTGGCCGCCGAGCACGATCCGGTCGCCGGCCTGCCGGTCGAAGCCGAGGACGAGGTCGCGCCCGCCGGGATCGATCCCGAAGACGTAGCGGTCCGCGCCGAGCCCGCCGACCAGCATGTCGCTGCCGAGGTTGCCCGCGAGGACGTCGTCGCCCTGGCCGCCGTAGAGGATGTCGTCGCCCTGGCCGCCGAACAGCCGGTCGTCGCCGAGGTTGCCGTAGACGATGTCGTCGCCGAGGTTGCCGTAGACCTGGTCGTCGCCCTGGCCGCCGAAGACGGTGTCCGCGTCCTGGCCGCCGAAGAGCGTGTCGAGCCCCTGGTTGCCGTAGATCAGGTCGCGGCCCTGGTTGCCGTAGACGAGGTCGGCGCCCGCGCCCGCGCGGACGCTGTCGGCGCCCGCCCCGGCGGCGATCCGGTTGTTGCCGGCGTTGCCCGTGAGGACGTTGTCCGCCGCGTTGCCGACGAGCCCGCCGTCGGCCGCCCCGCCGAGCGCCGCCGTGGCGATCCCGGCCGGCAGGGCAAGCGTGCCCGCCCCCGTATAGATCACCGCGTCGATGCCGGCGTCGGCGAGCGCCGCGGTGACCTGCGCGGCGTCGTCCGTCCGGAAGGTGCGGTCCCCGCCGGCCGAGGTCCCGCCGCCACTTCCGCCGGTGCCGCCACCACCGCCACCGGGGGACGGAGCGGGTGCCGCGACGGCGATCTGGTCGAGCGCGAAGGTCCCGTCGGCGAAGCGGACGCCCTCGACGCCGACGAGCGTGTCGCGGCCCTCCGGAGCGCCCGCGCGGGTATCGGCAACCTGCACGCTGCCGTCGCCGAGCCGGGTGACCGCGTAGGCCGAGCGGGCGCCCGCGTAGACGGCCACGTCGCTGCCGTCGCCGCCGGCGAGCCGGTCGTCGCCCATGCCGCCCGCGAGGGTATCGTCGCCCGCGCCCCCGTCGAGGACGTCGTCGCCATCCCCGCCATCCAGGCTGTCGTTCCCGCCGAGACCGCCGAGGTGGTTGGGCGCGTCGTTCCCCACCAGGATGTCGTCGTTGCCCCCGCCCGTCCCGTTCTCGATCGTGACGCCGTTGGCGATGGTGTAGCCGCCGGTCAGGTCCTGCCCGGTCGAGAGCCGGCCGCCGCCGCCGACCTCCGCCCGTAGCGTCGCGGCGCGCAGGTCGATCTTGGCGCGGCGCGTGCCGGTGTAGCGGATCTCGTCGGTGCCGCCGGTGTCCCAGATCGTGGTGTAGCCGCGGTTCGCGTCCACGTCGTCCCCGAAGGTGTAGACGTCGTTGCCGGTGCTGAAGGCGCGCGCGCCGTAGATCGCCTGCAGCGCGGCGATGTCGATCGCGCCGAAGGAGCCGGGCTGGGCGTTCAGGGCCTTGTTCGGGTCGGCCTGCGGGGTGAACGGGTCGTCCTCGCCCCAGAACGGGTAGGTGTAGCCCATCACCGAGTAGATCTGGGAGTTGAGGTTGCCGGTCCCCTTGGACCCCGGGTCGCTCACGCCGGGCAGCGTCGGCGTGCCGCCATCCGTGTCGTGCGTGTGCTTCAGGCCGAGCGCGTGCCCGAACTCGTGGAACCACGTCTGCGAGTAGGTGCCCAGGCGCACGATGGCCGCCGAGCCGGCCACGTCGGGGTCGATGCGCACCACCGAATCGACGGTGACGACGCCGGGCCCCGGCCCCCCGGCCTCGCCGCCGCGGCCCGGTTCCAGGCGGAAGTTGATCATGCCGGTGCCGCCGACCTCCTGGAAGCCGACGCCGGCGAACGAGGCGATGTCGCCGACGATCTCCCGGTAGAACGCCTTCCAGTCGCCCTCGTCGAAATCCTGGATCCCGTTCCGGTCCATGTCGCCCGCGGCGAAGCTGTAGGTGATCGTCGCCGTCTTCCAGGCTCCGCCGCCGACGACACCGTCGATGACGGCGTTCCCGGTTGGTGGAACGGTTCTGTAGAGGTCGGCCATCGCGGTCACATCGATGCTGAAGGTCAGTGGAACGGCCGCGCGGGTCACGGCCGCCGCTCGACAGTCCATCGCCACGCATCGCGCGGCCCTGGTCCGGGAACAACGGACGATATGCGCGGATTTCAACAGTACAACCTTCGGTTATACCGCTCTTCAGCAGGATAGATTGTGGACGAACATGGTTTTTCGGCGGCCGGCCGCGACTGAATCGAAGGCGTCGCGGCGCGGCGGATCCGCCGGATCGCCGGTCGGTGTGCCTCGGCCCGGCACGCCCCGAGCGGGGACGGAATGCCGCCCGCGCGCCTACCCGCCCGTCATCGGCGGGAAGAAGGCGATCTCCGCGGCGCCCGCGATCGGCGCGTCGGGCTTGGCGTGGACCCGGTCGATCGCGGCGCGCACCACGCCGGGATTCTCGAAGGCGTAGGCGTATTCCTCGCCGCGCCCGCGCAGCCAGCCGACGAGGTCGGCGACGGTGCGGATCTCGGCCGGCGGCTCGACCTGCTCCTCGGGGCGGCCGACGCGCTCGCGCACCCAGGCGAAATAGACGAGCTTCATCGCTGGCGAACTCCTGCGGCCCGGCCCGCTCAGCGCGGGTCGTCGATGGCGTGCTTCACGCCGGCCCTCATGTAGTCCCACCCGGTCCAGAGCGTGAGGGCGGCGGCGAGCCAGAGCAGCACGGTGCCGATCTGCCCGGTGCCCGGCAGCACGGTCTCGCCCGCGGGGCCCGCCACGAGGAAGCCGAGCGCCAGGAGCTGCACGGTGGTCTTCCACTTGGCCACCCGGCTCACCGGCAGGCCGACCTTCAGCTCGGCGAGGTACTCGCGCAGGCCCGAGACCAGCACCTCGCGGCACAGGATCACGATGGCGGCCCAGGTCGAGGGGCCCGCGATGGTGCGGTCGGCCACCAGCATCAGCAGGCAGGCGGCCACCAGGAGCTTGTCGGCGATCGGGTCGAGCATGCGCCCGAGCGCCGAGGATTGCCCGTAGGTGCGGGCAACGTAGCCGTCGAGATAGTCGGTGATCGCGGCGGCGGCGAAGATCCCGAGCGCGGTGAAGCGGGCGGTGATCGAGTCGGGCCAGAACAAGAGCCCGACCATCACGGGCACGGCGACGAGGCGTCCGTAGGTGAGGCAGTTCGCGAGCGTCCAGGCCTGCGACCGGCGTCGGGGGAGGACGGCGTTCATCGGCGCGGTGAAATCACGGCTTCCCTCGGGCGTCAACGGATCCATCCCCTCGCGCGCGCCTCAAGAGCCCGCATGGAAGAAATCGTAGACGGCGCGCGCCGTCGCGGCGTTCACGCCGGGCGTCTTGGCGAGGTCCTCCAGCGCGGCGCGCTGGATCGCCTTCACGGTGCCGAAATGGTGCAGGAGCGCGCGCTTGCGAGTGGGGCCGATGCCGGCGATCTCGTCGAGAGGGTTCTTCACCATCTCGCGCTTGCGCTTGGCCCGGTGCGAGCCGATGGCGAAGCGGTGCGCCTCGTCGCGCAGGCGCTGCACGAAATAGAGCGTCGGGTCGCGCGGCGGCAGGCGAAACGGCGGCCGGCCCGGCACGATGAAGGTCTCGCGCCCCGCGTCCCGGTCGCGGCCCTTGGCGACGCCGACGAGCGGCACGTCGGTGACACCGACCTCCTCGAGCGCGGTGCGGGCCGCGTCGAGCTGGCCCTTGCCGCCGTCGATCAGCACGAGGTCGGGCCAGGCCGGGAAGACGTCGGAATCCGCCTGGGGCTCCGGCACGGGCTCGGGCGTGCCGCCCTCCAGCGCCGAGGCCGCGGCCTCGCCCGCGGTGCGGGGCGCCTCCTTCACCAGCCGCTTGAAGCGGCGCTGCAGCACCTCGCGCATCATCCCGTAATCGTCGCCCGGGGTCAGCTCCTCGGAGCGGATGTTGAAGGTGCGGTAATGCGTCTTCATGAAGCCGGTCGGGCCCGCCACGACCATGCCGCCGACCGCGTTCGTGCCCGAGATGTGCGAGTTGTCGTAGACCTCGATCCGGCGCGGCGCCCGCTCCAGCCCGAAGGCTTGGCCGAGAGCGGCGAGCAGCTTGCCCTGCGAGGCGGTGTCGGCCAGCCGCCGCGCCAGCGCCTCCCGGGCGTTCCTCTGGGCGTAGTCGACGAGGTTCTTGCGCTCGCCGCGGCGCGGCCAGTGGATCTCGACCCGGTGCTCGACGCGGCTCGACAGGGCGGCGGCGACGAGCTCCGCATCCTCGACCGCGTGGCTCGTCAGCACGGTGCGGGGCGCCGGCTTGTCGTCGTAGAACTGGCCGATGAAGGAGCCCAGCACCTCCTCCGGCGTCATGGAGCGGTCGGCCTTCGGGAAGTAGGCGCGGTTGCCCCAGTTCTGGAAGTTGCGGAAGAAGAACACCTCGATGCAGAACTGGCCCGCCTGCTCGTCGAGTGCGAAGACGTCGGCCTCCTCGACCCCCTGCGTGTTCACCCCCTGCACGCCCTGGATGGCGGAGAGCGCGGCGATGCGATCGCGGAAGCGGGCCGCGCGCTCGAACTCCATCGCGTCGGAGGCCTCCTGCATCTCGGCGCGCATGCGGTCCTTCACGGCGTTCGACTTGCCGTCGAGGAAGTGCTTGGCCGCCTCCGCCATGCCGCGATACTCGGCCTCGCCGATCTCGCCCGTGCAGGGGCCGGAGCAGCGCTTGATCTGGAACAGCAGGCAGGGCCGGGTGCGGTTCTCGTAGTAGCTGTCCGTGCAGGTGCGCAGCAGGAAGGCGCGCTGCAGGGCGTTGACCGTGCGGTTCACCGCCCAGACGCTGGCGAAGGGCCCGTAATAGCTGCCCTTGCGCCGCCGCGCGCCGCGGTGCTTCACGATCTGCGGCGCCGGTCCGTCGTCGGTGACGAGGATGTAGGGGAAGGACTTGTCGTCCCGCATCAGCACGTTGAAGCGGGGCTTCAACTGCTTGATGAGGTTGGCCTCGAGCAGGAGCGCCTCGGTCTCGGTCGCGGTGGTGACGAACTCCATCGCCGCCGTCTGCGAGATCATCCGGGCGATGCGATTCGAGTGCGCCTGGCCCCGGGCGTAGGAGCCCACCCGCGCCTTCAGGTTCTTGGCCTTGCCGACGTAGAGGACGTCGCCCTTCTGGTCGAACATCCGGTAGACGCCGGGCGAGCTCGGCAGCGTCGTCCAGAAGCGCCGGATCACCTCGGTGCCGGCCTGGACGGCGCCCGGCTCGAAATCGAAGTCGATCTCCTGGCCGTCCTCGGGCAGGAGGTCCGGGGCCTCGTCGTCGCGGGCGTCCTCGGAACCGTCGTCGAAGCGGTCGGGCGGAAGGTCTGACGGGGCGCGCCGGCTCATGCGGCTGATCTAAGCGCCCCGGAAACCCCGCGAAAGGGGGCCGCCTCAGTCGAACAGCGCGTCGATGTCGGTCTGATCGACGTGGCCCGGATCCTCGTCGAGCTTCGGCCCGTTGAGGAGCGCCGACTCGTCGTCCGGATCCGCGGCATCGACCGGGCCGAGGATGTCGCGAAAACTCTCCAGGCTGCTCCAGGCCGCGAGGACCCGGTCGAGATGGTCCTCGACGAACTTCATCACGCCGACGATCTTGCTGATGCGCTGGCCGGTCAGATCCTGAAAGTTGCAGGCCTCGTAGGCGACCACGACCCGCTCCAGGATCGCATCGACGTTCTCCTGGGCCGACTTGCCGAGGTTGCCCGCCCGCAGCATGTTGGCGTTCTGCTCGATCTCCTCCATCACGGTGAGCAGGGTCGAGGTCGCGCTCTCGGTCGATTCCACCACCGCGTCGAGCTCGTCGGCGGCGCGGCGCATGCCCTTGCCGGTGTTCTCGGAGCGGTGCAGGGCCGCGATCTCGGACTTCGTCCGCGCGATCGCGTCCTTCATCACGTCGAGTTCGGAGCGCATGGCGAAGGCCTCGGCGAGTTCCCGCCGGCAGGCATCGACCGTCTCGCCGGCGCTCGCCTGCGTGATGCGGCGCAGGTCCTGGATCGCGCCCAGGATCTCGTCGAGCCGGGCCTTGTCGGCGGGCGCCGCCTCGGCGGCGGCGGGGGCCTGCACCGAGGCGATGCCGAAACTCTCTTCGATGCGGTAGCGCTTCTGGATCATCGCGGCGGGTCGGCCTTCTGCACGGTCCGCGAAGACTAGCCCGGAGGAGTTTTCAAACGGTTTCCGGACCGTCACCGCGAACCGGCGCTTCCGATCCTTAAGGGGCGGTTCACGCTGATTCCGGCGCGCCCGGGGAGATCGGCGGAGCGGGGGGCGATTCACCATCTTCCTTCACCGGATTCGCCGATGCGCGGCCGGATCCTCGGGGTCGATCGGGCCGACCTTACGGCCCTTCGGGCGCGGGGCGTTGACGATGGCTGGGCGTGTGCGGTGGGGATTGTGCGCGGTGGCGCTCGCCGCGGCGGGGATCGCGCCGGCGGCGGCGCAGAGCGGACGGTACGCGGCGCAGCAGCCCCGGTACGCGGAGCCGGGCGCCTACGGGGGCGGCCTGATCGAGTACCTGATGACGGGCAGCGTGCCCGGCGGAGGCGCCCCGGCGCCCTACGCCGATCCGCGCGCGCGCGTCTATCCGAGCGCTCATCCGAGCGCCGCGGCCTACCCGAGCGCCGCCTACGGCGCGTCGGCCCCGGGCCGGGCTTGGCAGCCGGAGCGCCACGCGGCGCTGCCGCAGGCGCCGACCGCGCCGCGGGCCGAGGCGTGGCCCTATCCGGGTGCCGCCGACCCCATGGCGTCGTCCCCCCCGCAAGGGGCGCCCCGCGAGGAGGAGCGGATCGGGCGCGGCCTCGATCCGCGCTTTCAGCGCCAGGAGGTGGCCTTTCCGGGGCCCCAGCGGCCGGGCACCATCGTGGTCGATACGCCCAACAAGTATCTCTACCTCGTCCAGCCGGGCGGCCGGGCGCTGCGCTACGGCATCGGGGTCGGGCGGCCGGGCTTCGCCTGGGCGGGATTGAAGACGGTCAGCCGCAAGGCCGAGTGGCCGGACTGGACGCCGCCGAAGGAGATGCTGGCCCGGCGCCCCGACCTGCCGCGCCACATGGCGGGCGGGCCGGAGAACCCACTGGGCGCGCGCGCGCTCTATCTCGGCTCGTCGCTCTACCGCATCCACGGCACCAACGAGCCGCACACGATCGGCCAGTCGGTCTCCTCGGGCTGCATCCGCATGATGAACGCGGACGTGGTCGATCTCTACGAGCGCGTGCCGGTCGGCACCCGCGTCGAGGTGCTGTGATCGGGATGTGATCGGCCGGCGCCCCGGAGGGCGCCGGCCTGTCGAGCCTCAGGCCCAGTCGCTGTCGTCGCCGCCGTCCATGTCGCCGGCGAAGTCGTCGCCGCCGCCCGCGCCGCCGTCATCGTAGCCGCCGCCGAGCGGGGCGCCGAAATCCTGCGTGTTGGCGGAGAGATCCTGCGTGCCGCCACCGAGGCCCGCCGCCGCGGCGCTGCCGAGTTGCGAGTGGCCGCCCGCGAAGGCGTTGGAGAGGGCGCTGCCGAGCAGCATGCCGCCCGCCGCGCCCGCCGCCATCGGCAGGGCGGTGGCCATGAAGCCGCCGCCGCGCGCCGCCTGCTGCGGCTGGCCGCCCCACGGGCCGCCCTGCTGCGGGTAGCCGCCCTGCTGCGGATAGCCCTGCGGACCCTGCGGCGGGTAGCCGGGCTGCTGGCCGTAGCCGGGCTGGCCGCCCCAGTTGCCGCCCTGCGGGCGCGGCGGCTCCTGGCGCTGGCCGCCGCCGAAGATGCTCGACAGGAAACCGCCGCCGCCGGAGCCCTGCGGCTGCGCCTGCTGGCGGCGCGCCTCCTCGAGCTGCTGGTTGAGGCTCTTGATCGCCTCCTCCTGCACGTAGATCAGCTGGGCCATCGCGTAGGGCGCGTAGGGCTGCTGGCGGAGCTTGTCGGCGATGAAGCGCTCGGCATCCGCGTCGCGGGGTTGGCTCGCGGCCTGCTCCAGGCGCTGGAAGATGCCGTTGATGACGTCGCGTTCTTCGCTGTTCATGGAGTCGTCCTCCTCGAGTCACGACCCGCGGGCGTTCACGGGCCGCGCGGACGCCAGCGCAGATGGGGAGGAGCCCAAGCCTTTGTCAGGGGCGGTCGCGAAAACTTCGCCGTTCAGACGAGTAAGATTTTCGGGATTAAAGCCGAAGGCAGGAACGAGAAAAGCCCGGCCTGGGGCCGGGCTTTCGAGCGTGTCAGGACGCCGGTCGCGAGACCGGCGTCCTGGGCCTCGATCTCAGTACGAGCCGAACTTGTAGTTCACGCCGGCGCGGACGACGGCGAACTCGG
>NZ_LSIX01000661.1:0-2456 GCF_001556475.1 Methylobacterium sp. CCH5-D2
CCCGCCTCGGCGTGGCGGTCGTGACGGGCATGAGCCCGCTCCACGCCGCCCGGGCCCTGCGGGCCGTCGCGCACGCGGCCGCCCCGGCCGGCCGGCGCCCGCCGCCCCCCTGGCTGCTGCCCTGGTCCGCCGCGCTCTCCGGATGCCGGCGCCTCGAAGGCAGGCTGCGGACGCTCCCGGTCCGCCTCGCCCCGCCCGGTCGCGCGGACCTCGCCGCCCTCGCGGCCGGCACGCCGGCCGCCAGCCTGCTGCGGTCGGGCACCCTGCTCATGGCCGTCCTGGAGGCCGCGGCGGCCGACCCGGACGCGCAGCGGCTCGACGCCGCGGCCCTCGGGGAGGCGCTCAGCCCCGCCGGCTCCCCCGCGGACCAGGCCACCGCCGAGCGCCTCAGGGACCTCGCCGAGAGCTTCGCGCGCCTCGGCGGCGACGGCTCCCGAGCGGCGCGGGCGCCCCGCCGCGCGCCGCCGCCGAGGCGCCGCAGGCCCGGACCCCGCGTTCCCGGCCGACGCCCCGCCGCCTGCCAGCCCTGCGCGGCGATGCCGGGGGCTCGGTGAGCCGGCAACCCCTCCGACCTGCGCCACCCCATCGATCCTGCTGCGACGGAGACGACGATGACGACATTGGCGAACACCCGCGGCGCCCCCTCCAGGGCAACGCCCGGGCGCGCGGCGAATCCCAGGCCCCGCCGGCCCGGGCCGGCGCGCTCGCCCGGGCCGGGCCGGGGCCGCCCGGACCGCGCCCGGGGCCGCGCCGGGCGGCTCGCCGGCCGTCTCGCCCGCGACCCGGGCGCGGCCGTCGACCCGGCCTCGCCGCGGGACCGCGGGCGGACCGGGCCGGACGACCGCGGCTTCGCCGATGGCGCGGCGCTCGCCGCGCCGGAGGCGTGGACCCTGCTCGACGGCGCCTTCGACGACGCCAACGAGGACCTCGCCACCTTCGTCCGGCTCGCCCGCGAGACCGCGTCGCTGCCGGGCTCCTGGGCGTCCTGGGACACCGGCGAGGCGACCTGAGGCGCGCGCCGGTGCAGGGGATGCGGCACGGCCCGGGCGGCGCCGATTGTGGCTTGCTCCGTGGCCCGCACAATGGGGCGTGCGCCCGATTCCCGGGCGCCGTCCGCGGCCCGGATCGAAGCGCCCTGGATCCATCGCGCCGGCCTGGCGCGGTCCCGCGGCCTATCGCCCGGCCGGACGCTCGCGTTCCTGGGCATCCTCCGGCCATGCACCCCGCTCCCGTCGTCCCGGCCTCCCGCGCCGGAAGCAGCCCCACGCAAACGGACGCGGGAGAGCTCGCGACGGCGTGGCGAACCATCGCGACGCTCTCGCACCCGGCCACCCGGCACACGGTCGACGCGACGATGGAGAACCTGCACGCGGCGTTCGTGGCCGGCGGCATCCGGGCGACCCGGATCGCGGCCCTGAGGCGGGCGATCCGGAAGGATCTCCGGCAGGTCTGGGACGACGGGATCGTCCTCCCCCTGGCGCGGTCGCGCGCGGCGGCCGACCGCGCGCTCCTGCGCGCGCTCCCCGGGGCCTTCGCGCCGGCGGATCACGCGCAGGTGCGGGATGCCCTGCTCAGGGCCGCCCGCTGGATCCCCGAGGATGGCGCCTCCGCCCGCGCGCATGTCGAGCGCGCCCTCCGCTTCCTCGATTGCCTGCCGGCGGTCCTCCGGGCCTCCGACGAGCTGGAGGCGCTCGCGTTCACGGTCGCGCCGGAGGCGCGGCAGGCCGCGGCGCTGATGGCGGATGCCGGCGAGGCAAGCCGGGCGGCGCAGGCCGCCTCGGCCGGCCGGCGGCTGCGGGCGGCCCTGGCCAAGGGGCTGCCGCCGCTGGTCGAGGCCGTCGCGGATGCGCTCTACCGAGAGGCGCTGGGCGCGAGTGCCGGGCAGCGCTTCCGCCACGCCGCCGCGGTCCTCCGGGCGCTGCCGGCCCCCGGCGCCCGGAGGAGCGACCGCGACGGCCCGGCTTGGCGGCGGCGCCTCGCCGACGCGCTCGCGCGGGACATCGTCGACGCGGAGCTCGGCCCCGCCCTGGGTCGCCTGCTGCGCCGGCATCGGGGACTGGCGGTGGGTCCGGCGTCCTACGCCGCGGGCGAGGGACTCGACGGGGCGGTGGCGATCACCGTGACGCGCACCGCTGTCCGCCTCGTCCTGTCGGCCCGCTTCGACCTCCGGGCCGGCGGGATCGAGCTGTCCGTCGCGGCGGTCCTGCCGGGCGGCGGCGCGGCGCGGGTCTCCGACGCGGCGGCCGACACCCTGCTGGACGCCTCGGTCCCGGCCGAGCTCGACACCGCCGCGCACCGGGTCATGCGCCGGCTGACCCGGGGGGACGACCTGCCGGACCTGCCGCTGGGCCTGTCGGGGGAGGGGGACCTGGTCGTAGGCGGCCTGGCCGGGCGGGCGCCGCGCCCAGGCTTCCTGGAGCGGCTCGTCGCGATCGCGGACGCGGAGGGGGCCGGGC
>NZ_LSIX01000065.1:0-2767 GCF_001556475.1 Methylobacterium sp. CCH5-D2
GGGCAGGGGCGTGCCGGGGACGAGATCACCGCCCTCCCCCACATCCTTGAGCATCCGCCGGTCGGCCGGCACGGCGAGCAGGTCGAGGAGCCTCGCCGCCGCGGAGGGCACGAAGGGCTGGACCAGCAGGCCGACACGGCGCAGCGTCTCCAGCGTCACGTACAGCACCGTGTTCATCCGGGCCGGGTCGCTCTTGCGGAGCTTCCACGGCTCCTCGCCCGCGAAGTAGCGGTTGGCCTCCGCCACCACGGCCCAGATCTCGGCGAGCGCCGTGTGGGGCGCCGGCACGTCCATGGCGGCGCGGGCCTTCTCGGGGAGCGCGCCTGCGGCGTCGAGCAGGGCGCGGTCGGCCTCCGTGAGGGCGCCGGGCTCGGGCACCGCGGCTTCGCAGTTCTTGGCCACCATCGAGAGCGAGCGCTGCGCGAGGTTGCCGAGATCGTTGGCGAGGTCCGCGTTGATGCGGTTGATGATGCCGTCGTGGCTGTAGTTGCCGTCGCCGCCGAAGGGCACCTCGCGCAGCACGAAGTAGCGCACCGGATCGACCCCGTAGGTCTCGGCGAGGTCGAGCGGGTCGACCACGTTGCCGAGCGACTTCGACATCTTCTCGCCCCGCGAGAGCAGGAAGCCGTGGCCGAAGACGCGTTTGGGCAGCGGCAGCCCGGCCGACATCAGGAAGGCCGGCCAGTACACCGCGTGGAAGCGCACGATGTCCTTGCCGATGACGTGCAGGTCCATCGGCCAGTATTTTTTGCGCGGATCGGCCTCGTTCGGGAAGCCTGTGACCGTGAGGTAGTTCGTCAGAGCATCGACCCAGACGTACATGACGTGGCCCGGATGGCCCGGCACCGGCACGCCCCAGTCGAAGGTGGTGCGGCTGATCGAGAGGTCGTTGAGGCCGCCGCGCACGAAGCTCGCCACCTCGTTCATGCGGGTGTCGGGCCCGAGGAAGTCGGGCCGCTCGGCGTAGAGCGTCAGGAGCCGGTCCTGGTAGGCCGAGAGGCGGAAGAGGAAGTTCTCCTCCTCCATCCACTCGACGGGCGTGTCGGTCTTGGCCGAGCGGCGGCTGCCGTCGGCCTGCAGCACCGTCTCGGCCTCGTCGTAGTAGGCCTCGTCGCGGACCGAGTACCAGCCGGCATACTTGGCGAGGTAGATGTCGCCGTTGGCTTCCATGCGGCGCCACAGCTCCTGGGCGGCGGCGTAGTGCTCGGGCTCGGTGGTGCGGATGAAGCGGTCGTAGGCGCAGTCGAGCCGGTCGGCCATGGCGCGGAACGGGGCGGCGGTGCCCTCGACGTACTGGCGCGGGCTGACGCCGGCCCGCGTCGCGGCCTGCTGGATCTTCAGCCCGTGCTCGTCGGTGCCGGTGGAGAACAGCACGTCGTAGCCGTCGAGGCGCTTGAAGCGCGCGATGGCGTCGGTGGCGATCACCTCGTAGGCGTGGCCGATATGCGGCGCGCCGTTCGGGTAGGAGATCGCCGTCGAGATGCTGAAGGTCTTGCTGTCCGTCACGTCAGGTCCGTTCCCGCTGCGGGCGTGCCGGGCCGGTCAGGCGCGGGCCGTGCCCGCGGAGATGGTGCCCGCGAGATCGGTGAACAGCGCGAGGACGACGGGGCGGCGATCGAGATTGTAGATCGCGGCCTCCCGGGCGGCGCGGGCGAACTTGTCACACACCTCGACCAGGGCCGCAAGGCGGCTCGGGGACTCGTGGCGGCGGGCGTCGAGCTCGGCCGAGACGAAGCGCGAGACGGTCTCGCAGGCCGCCTCGAACAGGGGCTCGGCCTCGCGGCCCGCGAGCTTCTCCGCGAGCGCCAGGATGCGGCGCCAGTCCGGATGGTCGAGCCGGGCGAGCAGCGTCTCGGTCTCGGCGACGATGCCGGCCCGGGCCGGATCGAGCATCGCCACCGCGCGGGCGACCGAGCCCTCGGAGAGAGCGGCGGCGCGGGCGAGCGTCTCGGCGTCTGGCGCGCCGAAGGGCGGGGGGAAGCCCGCGACCACCTCCGCCACCTCGGCCTCGGCGAGCGGGCGGAGCGTCAGCATGCGGCAGCGCGAGCGGATCGTCGGCAGGAGCCGGCCCGGCGCGTGCGCGACGATCAGGAACAGGGCGCGGGGCGGCGGCTCCTCCAGCATCTTCAGGAGGGCGTTGGCGCTGTTGGCGTTGAGATCCTCGGCGCTGTCCACGAGGCAGATCCGCCAGCCCTCGGTGCCGGCGGTCGAGCCGAAGAGATCGAGGGCGCGGCGCACCGCATCGACGGGGATCCGGGTCGGCAGGGTCTTGGCGCCGGGCGCCCGGTGGCGGCGGAGCGCCACGAGATTCGGGTGCGAGAGCGCCGCGACCTTGCGGGCGGTCGGGTGCTCGGCCGGCACGTCGGTGAAGCCCGCCGGGTCGGCGAGCAGGCGCCGCGCCACCCGGTAGGCCAGCGTCGCCTTGCCGATGCCGGGCGGGCCGGCGATCAGCCAGGCGTGGTGCAGCCGACCCGCCGCGTGGGCCTGGGCGAAGGCGGCCTCGGCCGCCGCGTGGCCGACGAGGCGGGTGTGCTCGCGCGGGCGGGGCAGGCCCGCGAGATCGCCCGCCTCGGCGTCGTCGGGCGCGCGCTCAGGCGGCATCGAGGCCCTCCCCGCGCAAGGCCGGCAGGCGCGCCGCGACGACCGAGCGGATCGCGGCCTCGACGGCATCGGGCTCCTGGCCCGCATCGATCACGGCGCAGCGCTCCGGCTCGGCCGCGGCGATCGCCCGGAAGGCGTCGCGCAGGCGGCGGTGGAACTCGACGGT
>NZ_LSIX01000662.1:0-1346 GCF_001556475.1 Methylobacterium sp. CCH5-D2
TCACCCGGCTTTCTGCGAAAGCAGACCTCTCCCTATGGGAGAGGGCACCCGCGCTTCGTCCTGAGACGATGCCTCAAACCGAACTCTTCGACCGGAACGGTATGAAAACTCGACGGATGGGGCACAAGGCTGTCGAGCGGGCCTGCCGCGCCCGGTTCTGACAATTCTCGTTCCTCGACCGGCTTTCTGCGAAAGCAGACCTCTCCCGCTGAGGGTGTGGGGACCCGAGCCCCGTCAGTATCGGGACTTCGTTCGGCCTACGCGATCGCCCTCCCCGCAGGGCGGAAAGAGAGCGGCACCCGCGACGCTTGCCCTCACCGCTCCGTCAGCTTCATCTCGATGCGGCGGTTGCGGGCGTAGGCCTCGTCGGTCGTGCCGGCGTCGAGGGGCTGGAACTCGCCGAAGGCGCCCGCGAGCAGGTGCTGGGGCGGAATGCCCTTGGCCGCGAGGTACTGCACGACCGCGATGGCGCGGGCGGCCGAGAGCGCCCAGTTCGAGGGAAACTGCGCGCTCGCGATCGGCCGGGCATCGGTGTGCCCGTCGACCCGCAGCACCCAGGCGAGGTCGGCGGGGATCTGCCGGGCGAGATCGGAGACCGCCGCGGCGATGCGGTCGAGCTCCGGCGCGGCCTCGGGCTTGAGCGCGGCCGAGCCCGCCGGGAACAGCACCTCGGATTGCAGCACGAAGCGGTCGCCGACCACCCGGATGTCGGGCCGCGAGCCGAGGATCTGGCGCAGCCGTCCGAAGAAGTCGGAGCGGTAGCGGGCGAGTTCCTGCACCTTCTGGGCGAGCGCCACGTTCAGGCGGCTGCCGAGGTCGGCGATGCGGGCCTGGGATTCGCGGTCGCGCTGCTCGGAGGCCGCAAGCGCGTCCTCGAGTGCCGCGAGCTGGCGCCGCATGGCCGCGAGCTGCTCGTTGAGGAGGTCAATCTGGTTGAGGGCCCGCCGGGTCGCGCCGCGCTCGGCCTGGAGCTGGCGGTCGAGCTCGCCCGCCTGCCCTCCCTGCGCCCCGGCGGCCTGGGCCTCCGCCCGGGCCAGGTCGCGCGCGCTCTCGGCCGCCGCCAGCGACGAGCGGAGCGAATCGAGCGACGCCGCGTCGCCCCGCCGGTTCGAGCGCTCGAGGGCCAGGAGGTCGGTGAGGTCGGCGATCTGCCGGTTGAGCCGGGCCAGCATCGTGTCGCGGCCGGACAGTTCCTGCGAGACGAAGAACTGCCCCACCACGAAGACGGTGAGCAGGAACACCACCGAGAGCAGCAGGGTGGCGAGGGCGTCGACGTAGCCCGGCCAGACGTTGAGGCCGCGCTCGCGGCGGGCGATGCGGGAGGCCACCGCCCTAGACCCGCTCGC
>NZ_LSIX01000663.1:0-1202 GCF_001556475.1 Methylobacterium sp. CCH5-D2
ATCCCGAGATCCGGCTCGCCCACGCCACCCGCCGCAAGGTCGCGGCGCGCTGGGACGGGCTCGCGCCGACGCATGTCCACGTCGCCACCGAGGGGACGGTGGGCTACGCCACCCGGCGGCACTGCCTCGCGCGCGGGCGGCCCTTCACCACGAGCTACCACACGCGCTTTCCCGAATACCTCGCGGCCCGCCTGCCGGTGCCCGAGGCCTGGAGCTACGCGTGGCTGCGCCGCTTCCACGGCGCGGCCTGCGGCACGATGGTGAGCACGCCCTCGCTGGAGCGGGAACTCGCCGGGCGGGGCTTCTCCAACCTGATGCGCTGGACCCGCGGCGTCGACACCGAGCTGTTCCGGCCGGCCGAACCGGGCGAGGCCCCGCCCGCCGAACTCGCCGACCTGCCCCGCCCGCTCTTCCTGTTCGTCGGCCGGCTCGCGGTGGAGAAGAACGTCGAGGCCTTCCTGCGCCTCGACTTGCCGGGGAGCCGCGTCGTGGTCGGCGACGGGCCGGACCGGGCGCGGCTCGAGGCGCTGGGCACGGGCGCGCGCTTCCTCGGCACGCGCACGGGCGCCGCCCTGGCGCGGATCTACGCCGGCGCCGACGTCTTCGTCTTCCCGAGCCTCACCGACACCTTCGGCATCGTGCTGCTCGAGGCGCTGGCCTGCGGCACGCCGGTCGCGGCCTTCCCGGTCACCGGCCCGCTCGACGTGATCGGCGGCACGCGAGGAGGCATCCTCGACCCGGACCTGCGCGCGGCCGCGCTCGCCGCGCTCGCCGTCCCGCGGGAGGCCGCTCGCGCGGAGGCGCTGCGCCACACCTGGGCCGAGAGCGCGCGGCAGTTCTTCGGCAACATCGCGAGCGCCCACGCGCAGGAGGAGGCGCCCGCACCCGGCGCCGCGCCGGTGCTCGGGCTGGGATGAGAGCGGCAATCTCCCCCGCAGAAGCTACGCTATGTCTCATCTCGGGGAGAGATCCCCGCGCATCCCCTTCCCCGGTCGAGGATAGGACAATCACATATGGCGCGCCCCCTGCTCTGGACCGCGCCTGAACCGCGCCATGCCCCCTCTCCCGTGCGGGAGAGGGTTGGGGTGAGGGATGAGAACTCTACGGATGGGGCTGGCCATCGCCGCGGAACCGCAGCGCCTCCTCCGGCACGCTCCGGGCCCCTCACCCTGTCCCTCTCCCGCACGGGAGAGGGGACCCGC
>NZ_LSIX01000664.1:0-2804 GCF_001556475.1 Methylobacterium sp. CCH5-D2
GCGTCGCGCCCCCGTCAGTGCCCGCCGCCCAGATAGGCCGCGCGCACGGCCGGGTCGTTGCGGAGCTGCTGGGCCGGGCCCTGGAAGCGGATGCGGCCGTTCTCCAGCACGTAGGCGTGGTCGGCCACGCCCAGCGCCGCCATGGCGAACTGCTCGACCAGCAGCATCGTCACCTGCTCGGTCTTGAGCTGGCGGATGATCCGGAACACCTCCTCCACGAGCTTCGGGGCGAGCCCCATCGAGGGCTCGTCGAGGAGCAGGATCTCCGGGCGCAGCATCAGCGCGCGGCCCATGGCGAGCATCTGCTGCTCGCCGCCCGACAGCGTGCCGGCGAGCTGCGTGCGCCGCTCCTTCAGCCGCGGGAACAGCTCGAAGGCCCGGTCGCGGTCGGCGGCCACGTCGCCCTTCGGCCGCGAGCCGGTGAGCCGCGGGAAGGCGCCGAGCGTCAGGTTGTCCTCCACCGAGAGGGTCGGGAAGACCCGGCGCCCCTCGGGCGAGTGGGCGAGGCCGAAGCGGGCGACGTCGTAGCTCTCGAGCCCGCCGATCTCGCGCCCGTTGAGGCGGATCGAGCCGGCACGCGGCCGGATCATCCCTGAGAGCGCCCGCATCGTCGTGGTCTTGCCGGCCCCGTTCGAGCCGATCAGCGCCACGACCTGACCTTTCGGCACCGCGAAATCGAGGCCGTGCAGCACCTCGATCTGGCCGTAGCCGGCCGACAGACCCGAGACCTCAAGCATGGGTCGTCTCCTCGTCGGCGACCGGGCTGCCGAGATAGGCCTCGACGACCTTGGGATCCTGCTGCACCTCCCGCGCGCTGCCCTCGGCGATCTTGTGGCCGAAATCGAGCACGCTGACCCGGTCGCAGAGCCCCATCACCACGTCCATGTGATGCTCGATCAGGATCACGGTGATGCCGGCATCGCGGATCTTGCGGATGATCGCGGTCAGCTCCGCGATGTCGGGGGCGGTGAGGCCCGCCGCCGGCTCGTCGAGGAGGAGCAGCACCGGGTCGAGCGCGAGCGCGCGGCCGATCTCGAGGAGGCGCTGCTTGCCGTAGGGAAGGTTCCTCGCCTCCACCTGCGCGAGCGCGCCCAAGCCCACGAAGTCAAGGATCGACATGGCGCGGGCGCGCTGCTCGCGCTCCTCGCGCTTGCGCCGCGGCGTGCCGAGGATCGCGTCGAAGATGTTGCCGCGGAAGCTGTGATGGAGGCCCACCAGCACGTTCTCCAGGGCGGTCATCTCGCGGAAGAGCTGCACGTTCTGGAAGGTGCGGGCGACGCCGGAGGCCGCGATCTCGGAGGGCGTGCGCCCGTCGAGCCGCGTGCTCCCGTCGGCGCGGGCGAGCGTCACCGAGCCGGCGGTGGGTTTGTAGATGCCGGTGAGCACGTTCATCATCGTGCTCTTGCCCGAGCCGTTCGGGCCGATCAGCCCGTGGATCGTGCCCGGTCGCACCGTCAGGTCCACCCCGGCCAGCGCCTTCAGGCCGCCGAACTGCATCAGCGCCTGCTCGACCCGGAGGAGCGGGTCGGCGCCGCCGCGCCCGCTCTGGACGCTGAGCGCCGCCCCCGCGGCCTGCACGCTCTTGCCCTCGGCCGTGTGGGCCGGGCGGAGCGCCGGGATCTTCTCGCGGACGAAGCCGACGATGCCGTCCGGCAGGTAGTAGACCACGAACAGGATCATCAGGCCGAAGACCGTCAGGCGGAAATCCGTGACCGATTGCAGGGCGAGCGTCGCCGGGAAGAAGGCAAGGCAGAGCAGCACGGGCACGAGGATCGCGAAGCGGTTCTCCTGGCGGCGCAGGAAGGCCAGCGCGCCGACCACCAGGGCGACCGCCGCGATGAGGCCGGCCATGATCCGCACCAGCTCGATGTCGGCCAGGATGTTGGGCATCATCACGATGATGGCCGCGCCGATGATCGGGCCGGCGCGCGACTTGCGGCCGCCCATCGTGACTGCGAGCAGGAACAGCACCGTCAGCTCGAACCCGTAGGAGTTCGGCGCGACGTAGCGCTCGGACCACGCGAAGAGCGCGCCCGCGAGCCCGGCGAGCGCGGCCGAGATCACGAAGGCGTAGACCTTGTAGCGGTAGACCGAGACGCCCATGCAGTCGCAGGCGATCGGCGAATCGCGCAAAGCCTCGAAGGCGCGACCGAAGGGCGAGCGCACCACCCGGTTGACCACGAGGATCGTGCCGAGCAGCGCGATGCAGGTGAGATAGTAGAACTCGAGCTTGCGCCCGGCCGCGCCCCAGGGCGCCTGCATGCCGATGAGCGAGAAGTCGAGCACGCGGGCCGGCGGCAGGGTGATGCCCAGCGGGCCGTTGGTCAGCGGCGTCAGCTCGTTGATGAAGATCTGCACGATCGTGCCGAAGGCGAGCGTCACCATGGCGAGGTAGGGGCCGGTGACGCGCAGCGCCGGCACGGCGAGCAGCACGCCGAAGGCCGAGGTCACGCCGATGCCGGCGAGGATCCCCCACCACAGGCCGAGCTTGAAGTGCAGGAACAGCACCGCCGCCCCGTAGGCGCCGACGCCGAACAGGCCGGCATGGCCGAGGCTGACCTGACCCGTGTAGCCGACCACGATGTCGAGGCCGAGGATCAGGATCGCGTAGATCGCGATCACCACCACGAGGTGGATGTAGTACGAGCTGGTGACCACGTGCGGGAAGGCGGCGAGGAACGCCACCAGCAGGATCGTGCCGACGAGGCCCGCGTAGCGCGACAGGCCGGGGGCGGAGGCGGGCGCGGGCGCCGCGGCGGAGTTGGGGGCGAGGGTCTGCGCCATGGCGTCAGGCTGCCGTCAGG
>NZ_LSIX01000665.1:0-4120 GCF_001556475.1 Methylobacterium sp. CCH5-D2
AAGAGGTCGAACAGGCAGCGCAGGATGCCCCAATCCTCTATCGCGAACAGGGTCCGGGGGCTGACCGCGTGGAGGGCGAGGGCGGCGAGCAGGGCGAGACCCGCGAAGACCCAGCGCGCCCGCGGCCCCGCCAGCATCACGGTGCCGGCGAGCACCAGCGAGGCGTAGAACTCGACCGCGATGCTCCAGGCCGGAACGTTCCAGCTGAACTCGCCGAAGGTGATGAAGTCCTGCAGGAACAGCAGGTGGGTGAGCACCTCGACCGGCCGGTGCGCTGGGCCGAAGGGCGGCGTGACCACGGGCGTGCCCGGATGGCCGGCGAGGTAGAGGAGGCGCGCCGCCTCGAGCGAGATCAGAAGCCCGAGCGTCGCGGCGTGCAGCGGCCACAGGCGGCCGAAGCGGGCCAGCGCGAAGCGCAGGCCCTGGGTCGGGCTTCCCAGCCGCGCTCCGTAGGCGTGCAGCAGCACGAAGCCCGACAGGACGAAGAAGACGTCGACACAGAACTGCACGTTGTCGAAGCGCGGCGCTTCCCGCAACGGGTGCGCGAACGGCATGTGGAAGAAGGCGACCGCCAGCGCGCAGACGCCCCGCAACGCGTCGAGCGTTTCGAAACGGGACGCCGGCTCGGCTGCCCTGTCCGCTCTCTGTTCCATCGTGGTGTGTTCCCGTTCGACCACGGGACCGGCGAGCGACCCCGCGATCCCGGCGTGCAGGGGCGATGCCGTAACAGGGTGTAAATCCCCGGCCCCGCCGCCGTCGCCGGCCGGTTGGTTTCTGATTTACCACGGATCCGGAACGGGTTTGACTTTCTTCGTGTCCGAGATCTACCGTACAAAAGGCAAATTCATAGGGGCTCTTGATGGTTTCGCTGGAAGACATCCGTAATATTCTCGCGCGGAACGAGGCTTTGGCTCCGATCGCCGCGGAGATCGCGGAGGACGACAACCTGTTCGACAAGGGTCTCGACTCCTTCGGCTCAGTGCAGCTCATGCTGGCGCTCGAGGAGCATTTCGACGTCGAGTTCCCCGACCACCTCCTCAGCCGCAAGTCGTTCTCGACGATCCGCAGCATCCGCGAGACCGTCTCCGGCCTGGTCCAGGCGGAAGCCGCCTGACCATGCTGGCCGAGCGCTTCGCACGCGCCGCCTCGGTGGCGGCGCTCCACGCCGACGCGGTGGACCGCGAAGGCCGCTTCCCCGCGGAAGCGGTCGCCGCCCTGAAGGCCGAGCGCCTTCTGGGCCTCCAGATCCCGCGGCAGTTCGGCGGCGAGGGCGCGGGCCTCACGGACATCGCGGAGGGCTGCTACGCGCTCGGCCAAGCCTGCAGCGCGGCCGCCATGGTCTTCGCCATGCACCACATCAAGGTGTCGAGCCTCGTCAGCCACGGGCTCGACAGCGCGTGGCACTGCCGCCTGATGGAGCGTATCGCCTCGGAGCAGCTCCTCGTCGCCTCCTCCACCACGGAGGCCGGCATCGGCGGCGACCTGCGCAACAGCCTCTGCGCCGTCGAGGCGGAGGACGGGGTGTTCGCTCTGGCCAAGGACGCCTCCGTGATCTCCTACGGGGCGCAGGCCGACCTGATCCTCGCCACCGCCCGGCGCAACGCCGAGGCTGCCACCTCCGACCAGGTGCTGGTGGCGCTGCTCAGCGACCAGATCACCCTGGAGCGGACGAGCACCTGGGACACGCTGGGCATGCGGGGCACCTGCAGCGACGGCTTCCGGCTGGAGGCGCGCGGCGTGCCCGTCGAGCAGATCCTGCCGAAACCCTTCGCGGAGATCGCCGCGCAGTCGATGCTGGCCGCCTCGCACCTGCTCTGGAGCAGCGTGTGGTTCGGCATCGCGAGCTTCGCGGTCGATCGCGCCCGCGTCTTCGTGCAGGCCGAGGCGCGCAAGCGCCAGGGCCAGGTGCCGCCGACCGCGCTCAGGCTCGCCGAACTCTCCAACGCCCTCCAGGCGATGAAGGCGACGCTGGTCTCGGCGCTCCGCCGCTTCGAGGACGCGCAGGGCAACGCCGACCTCCTCGACTCGCTCGCCTTCTCGGTGATGCTCAACAACCTGAAGACCACCGCCTCCGACATGGCGGTCGACATCGTCCAGCGCGCGCTCGGGATCGTCGGGCTCGCCGGGTACAAGAACGGCACACCCTTCAGCCTCGGCCGCCCCTTGCGCGACGTCCTCTCGGCGCCGCTCATGATCGGCAACGACCGCATCCTCGCCAACACCGCCAAGCTCCTGCTCGTGCAGAAGAGCTCCGGCCAGCTCATGAGCGCGTGATGGAATCGCTATCCCCCGCCCCGACCTTCTGCGAGCCCCTCGACGACGACGGCCTCGCCGAGCCGACCTTCCTCGACCGGCTCTTCGATCAGGGTCTCCTGGTCCGCACCGGCGTCGACGGCCTCTACGGCCGCAGCGGCGCCTTCGAGAGCGTGGTCGAGGCCCTCGACCGGCTGATCGGCCGGCTGGGTGCGGCCGACAACGCCGAGGTGCTGCGCTTTCCCCCCGGCATGAGCCGGCCGGCCTTCGAGCGCTCCGGCTACCTCAAGGGCTTCCCGAACCTCGCCGGCACCGTGCACAGCTTCTGCGGGCACGAGGGCGAGCACGCCAAGCTCCTGGCCTGCGTCGAGGCGGGTGAGGACTGGACGGCGGGCCAGCGGGCCACCGATATCGTGCTCACCCCGGCCGCCTGCTACCCGCTCTATCCGGTCGCCGCCGCGCGCGGCCCGCTCCCCGCGGAGGGCCGGCTGTTCGACCTGCAATCCTACTGCTTCCGGCGCGAGCCCTCGCTGGAGCCGACCCGGATGCAGCTCTTCCGGATGCGCGAGTACGTGCGCATGGGAAGCCCCGACCAGGTGCTGGCCTTCCGCGAGAGCTGGCTGGAGCGCGGCACCCAGATGATCCGCGACCTCGCGCTGCCGCTCGCGATCGACGCCGCCAACGACCCGTTCTTCGGCCGCGCCGGCCGCATGCTCGCCAACAACCAGCGGGCGCAGGGCCTGAAGTTCGAGCTGAACGTGCCGGTCAACAGCGTCGAGAAGCCGACCGCCTGCCTCAGCTTCAACTACCACCAGGACCATTTCGGCACGACCTGGGACCTCGTGCAGGCGGATGGCGAGGTCGCCCACACGGCCTGCGTCGGGTTCGGGCTGGAGCGCATCACCCTGGCGCTGCTGCGCCACCACGGCCTCGACCTCGCCGCCTGGCCGGAGGGCGTGCGCCGGGTGCTCTGGGGCTGAAGCCGGTGAGCGCCGCCCTCGACCTCTCGCGGACGGAGCCCGCCCCGGCTCCGGCCTACATCGCGCACCCGCTGCACGCCGCCGACCGGCACTGGCCGGAGACGAACTGCTACGTCGATCTCTGGATCGAGCTGCTGCACGGGCGCGGCCTCGTGCCGGAGGCGCTGCTGGGCTTCACCCTGCGGCAGGATTTCGAGGGCGACCAGTTCACCTTCTTCAAGCCGCCTTCCGCCGACATCGATCGGCTCTACGGGCTGGAGATCCTCGAACTCGCCGTCTACGACGGGCTGGAGCGGCACGCGCTGGTCCAGGCCGCGCGGGGCTGCCCCGTGCTGGTCGAGGTCGATGCGCTCTACCTGCCGGACACCGCCGGCACGACCTACGGTCGCTCTCACGCCAAGACCACGATCGGCATCCTGGCGCTCGATCCGGCGGCCAGGACGCTCGACTACCTGCACAATGCCGGCCGCTTCACGCTCTCGGGCGCCGATTACGACGGCATCTTCGGGCCCAGTGAGCTGCCGCCCTACGCCGAGTTCGTGAAGGCGGGCGCGGCTCCCTTGCCGGAGGCGGAACTTCCGACCGCTGCCCTCGACCTGCTGCGGCGCCACCGCGCGCGGGCGCCCGCGAAGAGCCCGGTGCTGGCCTTCCAGGCGGCGCTCGCGACGGCGGCGGACGCGCTGGTCGGGCGCTCGCTGGGCGTGTTCCACGCCTACGCCTTCAATACGACGCGTCAGCTCGGGGCGAATTTCGAGCTGCTCGGCAGCCATCTGCGCTGGCTCGACGGGCATGGCGCGGCCGATCTCTCCGCGGCGGCCGCGGCGGCGGAGGGGCTGGCGCAGGAGGCCAAGACCTTCCAGTTCCAGCTCGCCCGCGCCTTCCACCGC
>NZ_LSIX01000666.1:0-17512 GCF_001556475.1 Methylobacterium sp. CCH5-D2
CCGCTCGCGGTCCAGAACCAGACCTCGCGCTCTAACCCGCCCGGCCTGTGCCGATGAATGCGCCCGAGCGTGAGACCGTCCCGCTCCGCGACAAAATCGTGGGGCGCGTCGTCGAAGGTCCGGCGCCAGGTGATCACGCCCGTGGACTTCCGATCGGCCATGGCGTGGCTACGGTTGTCCTGGATTGAAGGGCAACTCGCCCGGCGCGCTGATCCTGGGCTTCACCCTCTCCAATAGCCTTCTGAACTCAGGCCATGAGTTAGAGTCTTTCATCAGCAGGACGACGTCACCCAAGTGGTCTTTGAGCTTAGGGTGACCGAATTCGTCAGTAAGATGCTGGAAGTGCTTGTGCTTTCTGTGACCGTGCCCATCTGAAGGATTTCTTTTATTCAGCTCATCTAGCGCGCCTGGCACTAGTCGCGCATATACGATGTCATTCGTGTAAGTGCCAATGACCCCGGGCCTAGCAGCTTATGTTTGGCGGGCGGTCAGAGTTTTGTTCCGAGATGTTGTTTTTGTTGAGTTTTCTCACCTTGCAGGCTATGGATCGCACCGCCGATGTGGCGCTCGCTCCCGAGTCGGCCCATCAGTTCCGGTAACTGCGCCAAAAGCGCACAGACTAGCCTAATGGCGCTTCCATAAGGGTTTGGGTTTGCCCAAACGCCTTGCTGCACGATCGGTTGTCGGCGTGTCGTTTGCCGTGACACGGGTCCAGCGCTTTCGGATTCGTACCAGGGCGCTTTTCGTGCTGTCATGATGGTCCGCGGACATCGGCGCGGGATGGGGGAGGCCGGCTATCGCGCGCGGGTCACACCGCTGAAGGGTGGGCGCCCCTGGCCAGCCACGCTGCGACTTCGCCTTCGACACGGAACCACTCATCCCGGATGCGGTGATCAGCGAAGCGGCGGTGAAGGGCTCGCTCCTCCGCTCAAGATCCGGGTCGACTCGCGAACACCTCCAGATCCTCAGGGCATCCGATCTGAAGGCCGTCGCGTCGGTAGCCGACCGTGCCATCGGTCCAACCGATCTTGACCTTCTCACCATAGCCAATCGCGTAGATCGTGCCGTCTGACCTCTTGGGATTGGCCAGCATACCGCCGAGGCTTCCGCGCACCGAGTGGGCGTATGGCTGCGATCCGATCTCCGGAAGCCACGCACGCAGTTTCGCCTTGGCGACGGCTTCATGGTGCGTCTTCAGCGATGTGCGGTGCTCGACGCCGTGGACGTTCGCGCGTCCCCACCAGACCCGTCCACGCTTGTAGATGTTGGCCAAGCGAGCCTCCCGTGCTCGCTGCAGATTGCCTCGCCCGGGGTGTGCCGGGAAGCGTGCCGGCTCAAATCACCATCTGTTCCTGTGTGTCCGAGATGTCTCGGCCTCTAACCCGCTGATGCGCAGGGAAGAATTGGCTGGGGCGCCAGGATTCTCACCCAGCATGACCTCAACAGAAGGCATCAGCTAAGTTATTGCAGTTGCAGGCGCCTCAGCTTCGTGTGCACACGCAGTGGATACGATCCTGCGATCACTGCCAAGGGCGCCCTCTGACCATCCACAGGCGGCTGTAAGGCATCCCCCTCTCGCTCACTCAGGTCGCTCTGAAGCATGCCGAAGGTCCACAAGGCGCCATAAGCGGAAGTTTGCTGCCGGCCCGGAAGCGGACGTTCCGCCTCCGACCCTTCTGAGACGTTGGGAGCGTCCGCTTTCGGGCTACGTGGCCGAAGACATCAGCCGAGCGACCGCACCAACGATCTGCCGGAGCTGAAGCGGCTTCTCCAACCGTTCGACGCCCTCGAACTCCGCCGGAATGCCAGTCGAGGATACACCCCGGGAGCTCAGCTCGCCTTCAGCACCCGATCAGTCATTGCCTCGGAGAGGCCGAGATAGTTCACGGGATCGGTCAGGCGGCGAATCTCGGCCTCAGAGATGACATCCGTCACCTCCTTGCGGGCTAGGAGCATCTCGGCGAGCGACCGGTCGCCCATCTGTGGATCGTGGATGATGGCGTAGAGGACGTCGTGCGCCTTGTCCCGCCCGAGCTTCGGCGCCAGCCCCATCATGACCGCCTCCGAGACGATCATCCCCTTGGTAAGCCCGAGGTTCCTCTTCATCGCGTCCGGATGGACTTCGAGGCCCTCCAGCACGAAGACCGCCTGTTTCAGCGCGCCGCCCGTGAGGGTGAAGACCTCCGGCAGCACGATCCACTCGATTTCCCACGGGCCGGTAGACCGTTCGTGATCCTCGACCATCGCATCGAGGAGGGCTGCCGTACCCTGGCGCACGGTCGCGGCGCAGGCGTGGATGTAGCAGCAGGAGATCGGGTTACGCTTTTGCGGCATGGTGGAGGAGGAGCCGCGGTTGGTGACGTAGGGCTCGGCCGCCTCGTCCACCTCGGTCTGCATCATCAGCTTCAGGTCGGTGGCGAACTTCGCGAGGGTGCCGGTCAGCAGCCCGAGGTAACAGCCCGCCTCGGCCACGCGGTCGCGCTCCGTGTGCCACGCGATCTCCGGCTGCGCGAGGCCGAGCTCCTTGGCCAGCGCCTCCTGAACGGCAAAACCCTTGTCGCCGAGGGTCGCCAGGGTGCCGGCCGCGCCGCCGAACTCGAACACCTCGATCCGGGGGCGGATCTCGACTAGCCGTGTGCGGTGACGCTTCAGGGTGGCCAGAAGCCGAGCCATCTTGAAGCCGAAGGTGATCGGCACGGCCTGCTGCAGGTTCGAGCGGCCCGCCATCGGCGTCGAGCGATGGTCGCGCGCGAGCGTCTCGGTCGCCACGATGGCCCGGTCGAGATCCTCGGCGATCAGGTCGAAGCTCGCCTTGATCTGCAGGATCGTGGCCGAGTCTGTAATGTCTTGGGTGGTCGCGCCCCAGTGGCAGTACTTGCCTGCATCGCCCTGACAGAGATGAGCGATCTGATGCACGAGGCCCAGCACCGGGTAGCCGATGGTCAGCGTCTCCTCGGCGTAGCGGGCGAAGTCGATGTTCTCTACCTTGCAGACCCGCGTGATCTCGTTCGCTGCCGTCTGCGGGATCACGCCGACCTTCGCCTGCGCCCGCGCCAAGGCGGCCTCCCAGTCGAGGTACATCTGCGTCCGGTACTCGTCGGACCAGATCCGGCGCATCTCCGCCGACCCGAACAGATCGCGGAAGATCAGGCTGTCGATGGCGCTCGTCGGCATCCGATACATTCCTGGCACGGCGGAAGACATCGCGTTGGGCCCGGACGTCACAGGCGCGGATGGTGCCGCCGGTCCGGCCACCGCCTCACCGCCGACGGGAAGAACCGAGGCCGCGCCGAGCCCTACCTTCAGGATGTCACGCCGATCAAAAATCAAACTTAAGCTCCAATCTCGAGAAACTCGCCTCCTCGCGCGCGGACCAGCGGTTCCCCGCTGCCGTCATGCCCGCGCTGCCGCGGGCGTCGAGGGTTCACCCCGGCAAAGGCATCACCGTCCCCCTGCCCGACGACCCAGAAGGTTTACTTAGCGATCATCAGGGATACACCGCGGCAGCGGAACCCGCGGCGAACGCAGCCCAGGGTCCCGGCGGCGAGGTTGAGCACCCAAAGCAGGCCGTGCAGGATAGTATCAGGCGTCAGATTTGGACCCCTAGGCAGCGGCGCGCGTGGGGCGTAGCACCTTGGCATCGACATGAGCCTATGAGTACGTCGTGAAGGCAGTCTACATCGAGCGGTTCGGCGGACCGGATGCCCTCGTCTACGGAGATCGACCAGCGCCTAAGCCGGCAGACGACGAAGTCCTGATCAACGTCAAAGCGGCGAGCATAAACGCCGCCGATTGGAAGCAGCGGCGCGGCAGTTACCCAAACCTCGTATCTCCACACATCCTCGGTCGGGATATTTCAGGCACGATCGTGGCTGTAGGTGCCGGTGTTACAACTTACCGCTTGGGTGATGATGTCTTCGCTGTCACGATGCAGGGCGTGGAGGGCGGTTACGCAGAGCAGATCGCGCTGAAGGCGGGCATCGTGGGCCGTAAGCCTAACGGCGTCTCGCATGAGCAGGCGGCCGCGATGGCTCTCACCGGATTGACTGCCGTCAGCGCGATCGAAGAAACGTTGCAGCTGAAATCGGGCGAGACGATCCTGATCCAGGGTGGAGCGGGCGGCGTCGCGGGCGTCGCTATCCAGCTCGCCAAACATCGCGGGGCGCATGTCATCACCACGGCGAGCGCCGCCAATCATGCCTACGTGCGCTCCCTCGGTGCCGACGAGATCATAGACTACAACGAAGCGGACTTCGTCGAGGCAGCGAAAGGCTGCGATGCGGCGCTCGATACGGTGGGTGGTGAGACGGGCGAGCGAACTCTCCTAGTCCTGCGGCCGGGAGGGCGGGCCGCCTTCATCGGTGGCCCACCTCCTCCATCGGAGGTGGATGGCATTTTGGCTCTGAAGCCGCCGGTGAGACGATCCGCAGAAGGTATGAACCGGGTCGCCGATCTGATCGAAGCCGGGGCCATTCGCCCGCCAGAGATCCGCACCTTCGCGTTGTCGGAGGCTGCCGAAGCCCACCGGATCAGTGAGGCGCGTCACTTGCGTGGTAAGTTGGTGCTCAAAGTGCCTTGATGCCGATTCACCACAAGCACCGTGGCTTCTCGTGAAGGGAGATTGCACCTTGACGCAGAGGTCGCGTTCCACCCTTTCCGGACCTCTGCAACGTCTGCTTGTCAGCAACCTTCTCGACCTCGCTCGCTCACGCGTCCGATCCATGCGCTCGAAGGGATCTCAGCGATCGAAGCGAACCCTGATCTTTGGGAGGGGCTGCGAGGTGGCGGCAGTCTTTGATCGTCGCCTTGGCCGTGTCGATCGCTATCGAGACGGCCGCCATCGTTCGCTCGTCCGGGTCGCGCTCGCGAGCGTAGCGCACAACTTCCGTGGCAAGCCGGTCGACCTCGACGTTGAGCCCCTCGATGGCTGCCGGATCCGTCAGCGTCCGGGCCTGCTCAGAGACCTCCAGCAAACGGTCAATAATTTCGTCAATTCGCTCACGGCGTAGGTTGGACAATCGCTGGCGCAGCCATGCGAGCGCCGAGAACAAGCCGCCGGCCAGAGCGCCCAGCAGGTAGAGGGTGTCGCCGTAGCGGTCGACAAACCCGTGCTGCTCGCGCTCGTAGTAGTCGATGGCACCAGGATGGATCGGGACACGCGCGCTCGTCGCCGCGGCGGTCGTGTCGTAGGCCGGCGCCTGGACGTACTCGGCGGCATCCGTCTTCTCGGCGGCCGCAGTGCGCTTCTCGAAGAGCATCTGCGTAACATCGGCCGCCACGACCCGACTGAGAGAAGCTCGGGCCATCAGTCGGTAGGAGGCCCCCACCGTCTTCACGTCGTCGGCGGGCAGCTTGGGGGCACCCGCGAAGAGGCCGCCCGGGATCGTCACGGCTTGAAGGCGAGGGAAGCGCTCAATGATGGCGCCATCGTCCTCGACCGCGACGAACTCGATCTTGCCGTTGCGGGCAACCGAGCGTACGGCACCGACCAGGGCCAAAGCTTTGGGTGCCGAAGGTGCGATGATGCTGACGAAAGCGTCGATCCGCTTATCGCGGAACGCCGCGGCTACGCCATCCTGATCCACACGGACGAGATGGACTGCGCCCTCCCGGACGGGGCCTCCGGCCGCTTCGGTGTCGAGGGCCAAGCCGTGGTAGCCGAGGATGTTTTTGAGGAGCGAGAAGTCGGCGTCCCGGTGAGCCGCGATGCCGAGCCGCTTGCCGGCAAGCTTCGGGAAGCTCTTGATGCCAGTCTGCGCGGGCGAGGCGATGATCATCGCCTGATCGCGCAGGATTGCGAGCGTCAGCCCGTTGGTGGGTAGAAGCACATCGGGCCGGACCACCGCGAGGTCGGCACGCCCGTCCTGAAGGGCAGCCGCGCTCTCGCGTACATCGTTGAAGGAGAGGATTTTGAGGCGGACGCCCTCGTGGCTCGCGTCCAGGGCATCGGCGTAGGCCTTGATCAGCTCCGGCTCCGTGCCGTCCCGCGGGGCGACCGCGATGGTGAGCACGCTGGCCTGCAAGAGGTACCAGGCCGCTACCGCGCTCGCACCGACCGCGAGGGTAGCCGCCAGGAGCAGCGTCTCGCGGCGGAGCAGCCAGGCTGGAACGGGAAACATGCGCGTCGCGCCTCGCAGGACCGGATCTTCTGCGGAAGGCAATGCTCGAGGTTGCCGCAAGTGCCATCTGGGCGCGGAGCTCCTGCTACAGGCGCGCCGTGTCCACGCCTGATAGGCGGCCATGTCTGCTTCGAAGATGCTGCGAGCCTGATCAAATGTCCGGTTGTCGGGACAGCGCGGAACGTCCACTTGCGGGCGGCGAGCTAATTTCCGCTTTCCACCCGTCTGGGACGCCCGGTAGGCGATTGGCGCCCGTCGGATCTGGCCGAAAGCGGAATAACTGCTCCGGGGCGCAGTTGCTGGGAGAGCCGACGGTCTCCATGCGACCCATGCCAGTCGCCAGCGCGTGGTCTTGTGGTTCCCAAAAGCGGACGTGGCTTTGTCCTGTCCCGGCGGCGATGCGACCGTCTTGGGCAGCTAGAGACCCTGAAATTTGTGACGGAAGCGAGAGTTTGCCTCCAGCCCAAGTCACCCCGTCGCCATGCTCAGGACCTCCGCGCGAAGGCCGCAAGGGCTTCGAGTTGCTTAGCCAGGAAGCCGCGGGTCACCTCGTCGGTGATGGTGCCGCTCTCCACGTCGACCTTTCCGGTCACGCTGCCGACCATCACTTCGGGCTTGTTCAGGACGTGCGCGTCGAGGAACACCAGCACCTGCCGGAGGTGGTACTGGGACCGGGCGCCGCCGATCATCCCGGGCGAGGCGGTCTGGATGGCCACTGGCTTGCCGGCAAACGGCGTCGAGGGCAGACGGGAGATTCAGTCGAGGGCGTTCTTGAGCGCACCGGGCACTGAGTAGTTGTAGTCGGGCGTTACGAAGATGACCCCGTCGGCGGCCGCGATGGCCTCGCCCATGGCGACGACCTCGGCCGGGAAGCCATTGGCCTGCAGGTCGGCGTCGTAGTGCGGGAAGGCGCCTATCAAACCCAGGTGCTCGACCGTCACGCCCTCCGGCGCGAGGTCCGGAAGGGCCCGGGCGATGGCCGCGTTGTAGGAGCCCTTGCGCAGGCTCCCGACCAGCGTGACGAAGCGGAGGGGTCTCAGGTCTGCCATGTGTGGTTCCGTTCCCGTGTCGAGAGTGCGCTCGGATCAGGCCTCGGCGCCCCGGGTCGATGTAACCGACGTCCCAGGGCGGGATGCCGGCAGCATGCCGCGCAGGATGCCATCCCGGTCGACGAAGTGGTGCTTCAGCGCCACCAGCGCATGGCCCAGGACCATAGCCCCCATCCCCCAGGCCAGGGTGACATGCAGGAGTTTCGCCGAGTCGTACCACTCCTTTGCCGGTGCGGTCAGGGGCGGCAGGGTGAACAGGCCGAGGACAAGGATCGGCTTGCCGGCCACCGAACTCCACAGCCAGCCGGACATTGGAAGGGCCAGAAGGGCCAGGGCATAGAGCGCCAGATGGCCGAGGCCGGCGACCCGTTTCATCGCCGGGCTGATCGTATCGGGCAGGGCCGGGGCCGGATGGGTCAGGCGCCACGCGATCCGCAATACGATCAGGAACAGCAGGGTGCTGGCCAACGCCTTATGGGTGATGGTGAGGCCGTGATGAGGGTTCAGGGTCTCCCGGAGGTAGACGGCGCAGAAGCCCAGGATCCAGGCGGCGATCCAGATCGCGGCCATCAGCCAATGCAGCGCCTTGGCGGTCGGCGTGTACGAATGCGCGCTCATCGAAGACCTCCGGTAGAGAGGGGGGACGGCGGCGCGACCCCGCGCCGCCGGACGGTCATGTCAGTCCTGCTTCTCGAAGGCGCCCGCGATCGTGAGATGCAGCTCGTCGCCGATCAGCGGCACGTAGGTCTTCACGCCGAACTCGGAGCGCTTGAGCTTGCCGGTGGCCTCGAAGCCGACGGTGGTCTTCTTGTTCAGCGGGTTGGTGCCGGCGCCGACCAGGGTGACGTCGAGCGTCACCGGCTTGGTCACGCCGTGGAGCGTCAGGTCGCCAGTTACCTTCGCGTGGTCCTTGCCGGCCGGCACGACCTTGGTGGACACGAAGGTCATGTCGGGGAACTTGGCGGCGTCGAGCCACTGGTCGCCCTTGAGCTCGTCGGTAAGCTTGGCGCTGGTGGTCGTCACCGAGGCAACCGGGATCTTCACCGAGAGCTTGGCCGCCGCCGGGTTCTTCGGCTGCAGCTCCAGCGTGCCCGACACGTCCGAGAAGCCGCCGGCGTAGTTCGAGAAGCCCATGTGGGAGACGCGCCAGCCGACCTGGGTGTGGTTCGGATCGACCGCGTAGGTGCCGGCCTGGATCTGGGCCGGGTCGCGAGTCGGAGCAGTCTGGGCGATAGCAGGCGCGGAAAGGGTCAGGGCCAAGCCAAGGATCGAGGCGGTGAGGGACTTCACGGTTGTCTCCGGTTCGTAAACAGGGCGCCGGGCTCGCCTTCCCGACGAGCCGTGTTTTGGCGTTGATGGTTGCCTACCCCCATTCCCGGCCCGATGTGAGACTGCTATCCGGCACCACATGGTTGCTCGAGCGGAAACCTTCGGCGGCGACATTCTTGACGTGCGCGCCTTCTGCGCGGTGGTCGATCTCGGCACCGTGACGGCGGCCGCCGCGAGCCTGCGGGAGACCAAGGGCAGCGTGAGCCGCCGGCTCTCCCGGCTGGAACGGGCGCTCGACGCCCGCCTTCTCGCGCGCCATCCCAGGGCGGTCACCCCGACCCCCGAGGGGCTCGCCTTCTACGCCAGGGCGAAGGAGGGCTTGGCCCTGTTCGACGAGGCCGCCGAGAGCGCGCGCGACTCCCATGCGGTCCCAGCCGGGCACCTGCGGGTGACCACCTCCGTCGATTTCGGCATCGAGGTCATGCCCGAGATCGTGGCGAGCTTCCGGGCTCTGTTCCCGCAGATCACGGTCGAACTCCTGAACACTGACGGCGTGCTCGACCTTGCGGCCAACCGGGTCGACCTGGCGCTTCGCCTGGGCGGCGAGGACGGCGACACCGGCTATCGAGCGTCCATGATGGCCACGCTCGCCATCGGGCTCTACGCCTCGCCGGCCTACCTGGAGCGCCGGCCGGCCCCGGCGGGGCTGCCCGATCTCGCTGACTACGATCTGATCCTCGGCCGCGAGAAACTCGGGCCCTTCGCGAAACTGCTCTCCGCCGACGGGCGGATCGAGCCGGTCCTGCTTCGGCCGGCCATCCTCGCCAGCGACTTCGCAGCGGTACTGAGGTTGACGCTGGTCGGCGCCGGCATCGGCCAGCTCCCGACCTTGGTGGCGGCCCGTTCCGTTCAGAGCGGCGATCTCGTGCGCGTGCTCCCGGGGTGGTCCTCCGGCGGCGGAACACTCCGCGCCATCAGCCTCGCGGGGCGGGAGTTGCCGGCCCGCGTTCGCCTGTTCCGCGAGCACGTGCGTGGCGCCCTGGCCAGCCGTTTAGCCGTGGAGATGGCGCCGCGCTGACCTGGGTCGGCCGGGGCTCCTTCCACGCTTCCGGGCATTTATCTGATCTGCTGGCGACCAAAACTTACCCCAGGCTTCCTGCAAATCGCTCGGCCAGACGCTCGGTCTTAAACGCCTCGACCACCCAACCGACGAAGACCCGCGTCTTCGGTGGCAGGTTGGCGCGCGAGGCGAAGTAGAGGGAGATCGCGCCGGCATCGGCGTACCAGCGTGGCAGCAGCCGTACGAGGTTCCCCCGTTCGAGGTCTGGGTACGCGTCGGGCACGGCTACGAGCGCCACGCCGAGCCCGAGCAGCGCCGTCTCCCGCATGGCGCTCGGGTCGTTCACGACGACGCTTTCCCGCAGGAGCGCGCTCTCCTCGCGGCCGGTTGCGTCTCGCATCGTCCAGTGCCTGATGCGACCGGTCTGGAGCGACCGCATGACGATGCCGTCGAATCCTTGGAGCCCAGCCGGATCGGAGGGCGGCACGCGGCCCCGCATGTAGGCCGGCGACGCCACAGCGATGATGTGGGCGGGTGCCAGAGTACGGGCCACGATGCCGGGGGACAGCGCGAAGCCGCCGCCGATGGCGGCATCGTACCCCTCGGCGACGAGGTCGACCTGGCGGTTCTCGAAGTGCCATTCCGGACGGACGCGCGGATGGCGGGCCAGAAAGCCCGGCAGAAGCGGCAGGACGTGGCTTAACCCAAAGGTCGGCGGCAGGCTGACCTTGAGCGTTCCGACCGGCTCGCCGCCGTCCGCTGAGACGCCGGCAATCGCGGCTTGCAGGCCATCCAGGTTTCCTCCGACCGCCTGGCGGAAGCCCTCGCCGGCCTCGGTCAAGGTGAGCTTGCGCGTCGAGCGGTGAAACAGCCGCACCCCGAGGTTCCGCTCCAACATCGCCACGTTGCGGCTGACCGCGGCCGGCGTCAGCGACAGCCGCCGCGCGGCCTCGGAGAAGCTGCCGCTTTCGGCGCTGCGCACGAAGGCTTCGAGGTTGGCCAAAGTCTCCATGCAACACCTTCAACGATCCGTTGAAGGCATACCAAGCCATTTCCGGCTAATCCAGAGCGAGTGGTTGGCTCATTCTCACGCCATCAATAACGCGATGGAGTGACGACGGTGACCCAGCAACCCCAACCCCTCGCCGGCAAGACAGCGCTCGTGACCGGCGGCTCCCGTTCGATTGGCGCCGCCATCGCCAAGCGACTGGCCGCCGACGGGGCTACCGTTGCCCTGACTTACAGCGCCTCGCCGCAGCGTGCCGCCCAGGTCGTGGCGGACATATAGGCGGCCGGCGGCAGAGCCGTCCCGGTCGAGGCCGATGCCGGTGACCCGGCGGCCGTCCGGGCGGCCGTCGCCCGCACCGTCGAGATGCTCGGCGGCATCGACATCCTGGTCAACAACGCCGGCATCGCCATCAACGCACCTATTGAGGAGGTCCGGTTCGAGGACTACGAGCGGATGCTCGCGGTCAACGTGACCGGCGTGTTCGTCGCGACCCAGGAGGCCGTCCGCCACATGAAGGCCGGCGGGCGCGTCATTCACATCGGCTCGTCGATGACCCGCTACGCCGCCTTCCCGACGGCCTCGGTCTACACGCTGACCAAGGGGGCCGTGGCGGGCTTCAACCGCAGCCTGGTCCGCGACCTCGGCCCGAGGGGCATCACCGTCAACACGGTGCATCCCGGTCCGACCGACACCGACATGAACCCGGCCGACGGGCCGGTCGCCGCCATCGTGGGTCCCGGCATGGCCATCGGCCGCTACGGCCAGCCCGGCGAGGTCGCCAGCGTCGTCGCCTTTCTGGCGAGCCCCGAAGCGGCCTTCGTGACGGGCGCGGACATCGTCGCCGACGGCCAGCTCACCGCCTGAACCCGGCCACCGCCAGGCCAGCGATACAGGAGCAAACCATGCCCAGCATCGGCATCATCGGCGCCGGACAGATCAGCGCCGCCATCGCGACCGCGCTCGCGCGCCGTGGGATCCCTGCCACCATCGCGAATAGCCGGGGGCCGGAAAGCCTGGCGGATACCGTCGCCGCGCTCGGGCCGAGCATCACGGCGGGTACCCGCGAGGAGGCCGCCTCGAAGGACATCGTCTTCGTCGCTGTGAACTGGTCGAAGCTGCGGGCCGCCCTCGATGGCCTGTCGGACTTCGCCGGCCGCATCGTGATCGATGCGAACAACGCCATCGAGGCGCCGCTGTTCAAGCCGTTCGACCTGGGCGACCGTTCATCGTCCGAAGTGTTCGTCAGCTTCGTCCCCGGGGCTCGGGTGGTGAAGGCTTTCAACCATCTGCGGCCGGATCTCGTATCCGGCGATCCCACCAGCGACGGGGGCCGCCGCGTGCTGTTCTACTCGGGCGACGACGGGCAGGCGAAGGCGGAGGTGGCGGCGCTGATCGACCGGCTCGGCTTCTTCGGCATCGACCTGGGCTCACTCGCGGTCGGTGGTCGCTTCGTCCAGTTTCCTGGCGGGCCGCTCACCGCGCTCGACCTCGTCAAGTTCGACTGAACACCCGAACCGGCCATGCCAAGGAGACATCCCATGTCGGACACAACATCGAAAATCTCAGAAGCGGCGGAGCCTGATTACGATCGGCTCCTACGCGCCAACTTAGAGCGTGTTTTCAACGAGCGGGACGCGGAGCGGCGCGCCGCAGCACTCGCCGAACTCTTCGTCGAGGAGCCTGTGATGTACGAGCCGGACAACGTCGTGCAGGGACGCGACGCCATCTCAGCGGTCGCCGGAGCCTTGCTGGACCGGTTTGGCCCGATATTCCGCTTCACGCCGGCCGGGACGGCCGTCGGCCATCACGGCTTTGGCTCGCTGCAATGGCAGGCGGGTGACGAAGGTGGCTCGGTCACGGTCACGGGGTCGGATGTCGCAGAAGTCGTCCACGGCAGGATCGCGCGCCTCTGGGTTCTGCTTAACCCGCCGGAAGCCTGAAACTGCCGGCGCGGAAGTTTATGGCAGGCTAGCGGAAAGGGCGATCATCCCGCTTGGAGCCGAATTCAGCCAATCGCCCACTGTCCGCTTTTCCCCCTTCCGCTCCCGGAAGCGGACAGTCGCAAAACCACCCATCGCGGTCGCCCGTTCGCAGATTGGGCTGCCAGGAAGCGGACATTCCCAAAGCCTGCTTAGGGTCATTCGGCACTCTGGGGGGGCGACCATCATGCTGGCACGCCGCGGCCATCTCGACCGCGGCGTCCGGTTCAGATCTCGGTCTGCTCTGAGAGGATCAGAGCGTCGTCAACCTCAATGCCGAGGTAGCGAACCGTGCTCTCCAGCTTGGTGTGGCCGAGTAGCAGTTGGCAGGCTCGTATATTGCCGGTGCGCTTGTAGACCAGCGCGACCTTCGTGCGGCGCAGGCTGTGCGTGCCGAACACCGAGGGATCCAGGCCGATCAGGGCAACCCAGCGGTCGACCAGCCGACTGTAGTGCCGCGTCGTGAGATGCTCTCCGAGTCGACTTCGGCTTGGAAACAGCCAGTCGCCGGCTTTCAACCTGCGCGCAGTCAGCCAAGCCGCGAGAGCCTCGCGCGTCGGTTCGGTAATCTCGAACGGAACCGGCCTGCCGGTCTTGCGCTGGCAGACGGTCGCTCGAAGACGCACGGCGTCGCCCAGGTAGATGTCGCTCACGCGCAGGCCGACCAGATCACACCCGCGCAGCTTGCTGTCGACGGCAAGGTTGAACAGGGCAAGGTCTCGCGTACGGTTGGCGAGCTGGAGGCGCGTGCGCAGGGCCCAGATGTGCTTCGGCTTCAGTGGCGGTTTGGGGCCGACGATACGGCCGCGGTTCCAGGGAACACGTGTGCTGGTGGGAACAGTGACAACTTCGGGCATGAAAGGCTCCTGGGTTGAGGAGCCCGCCATGAGGAATCCGATGCTGCCGCTGAACCCAACGTCGCAGACGGCTCTCTGCAGCACAAGCCGACATTGGCGCTGGCGGGCCTGGACCGCTGCTCCCGACCCGTAGCAGGCTCTGGGAAGGTCCGCTCCTGGACTACGCAGCCGTCGTCATCTTCGCGTTCAAGACTGTCACTCGTCGTGTGCCACGCAGCCGCCCGAGGCGTCCGTAGGCGATCGGGGGAGGGTTAGGACTGCGCCGGCACTAAGCAGCACCGAGGGTCGGGCTGTGAATCGTCTCGTGTCGCGGTTCGCGGACGACGGTGACGCTCGACGCACAAGGACCTGGGAGCCCGGAGTTCCGGCGCGTCATGACGCGCCGAGGGTAGCTGCGCGGCGTGCCGCTCGCCCCTTGGCGAACAGGCGCCAGCCGTTCCAGGCCATGGCAGTCGCCATGACACCAGAGCGGCCGTATCCGCGCGTTACTGCGTTAGTCTAAGCGATCCAATGCTGGATGCAATCTGGTTGAAGGCATTGATCAGACCATTTGCATCATTTGCAACGAAGAACTGATTAGTCGTACTCGCGCAGCTGCTGAGAAGGTTAAGGCCTTGCTGATCGATAGGGTCTGCCGAGACGCTGAAGCCAATCGTGTAGATCGATATACCAGCAGATTTTGCATTGCTACACGCCTGCGCAGTCAGGGCGTCTAACGCATTGCGCGAGTTTGAAGCGGTCGAGATGTTTTGGTTGCCTGGTGGCAGACGTGTATTCGGACCTGACCCATCCGCGTTCTTGATGTAGCCTGCTGGAAAATACATGGACTGGTTATAGGGCGAGTTCCCGTTCATTGGCCAACTGTTCTCCCCGTCCGTCATCAGGATGAGGATCTTGTTGACTGTGCTCGAGCTGTAGGAGGCCGGCGGGCTCGATCCGCTGGCGAAGACGCTCAATGGAGACAGCGTTCGCCAACCCCACATCAGGCCCTCGTGGATGTTGGTTGACCCCAGCGGCGCCATGCCGTTGATGAGATTCTTTAGGGCGGCGGTATCGCTTGTCAGCGTTTGCAATGGCTTGGTCGTGCAGCCAAAATTCGGGCCGTTTGGCACCCCGGTGTAGGAATTGGAATTTGTCGGTGCCGCCCCAGCAGGAGAGACGTACTTGCAGGACCTTCCTTCAAGCTGCGCGAAACTCAAATTGCTCGTAGAGTCGCATCCAGACGTCCCATTCATGTCTCTGATGTAGCTATTGAAGCTGCAGTTTGAACCTACACATGCGTACGTTACACTGCCATCTCCGGGCTCGTCGGGCGCTAGCATCGGCACAAAAAGGGAATCGTTGGAAGAGGGCATAACATCTTGGACGTTGAGCGGATAAGGCAAGGTCTCGAGACAGCCTGCCCAAGCCCAGTCAGCGTATGCACTCTGGAGTTTCGAGAAAATTTGAAGGCGATTCGTGAAGCCGGAGGCGCCCGGCGATAGCACGTTGGTCCAATGATACGAAGACTTTCCGGCAAGGTCGATCCAGGACGAGGAGCGATAGATTGCTGGAATCGCTACAGCCGAGGCAAA
Organism: Methylobacterium sp. CCH5-D2; assembly: GCF_001556475.1. NCBI lineage: Bacteria > Pseudomonadati > Pseudomonadota > Alphaproteobacteria > Hyphomicrobiales > Methylobacteriaceae > Methylobacterium > Methylobacterium sp. CCH5-D2. The sequence goes on from NZ_LSIX01000666.1 coordinate 14,917, forward strand.
GGGCACGATGGAGAGGCGAGTCCCAGACGAGAAAGAGTCATTACTGTAGACGTAATCCACGAAGTTGGTCGCTGCCGTCTTCAGGGCTTGCATTTTCGTTTGGCCGCCGCCGGAGACGTTCATCGAGCCGGTGTTGTCGAGCACGAGAGCAATTTCGAATGTTTTAGGCAGGGGAGTGGCGCAGCGCGCGGTGGCGCGCGGCCTGATCGCCGTCGTACCGGTGATCTTGCCGAAGAAGATGGGCGAAGGCATCCGCGAAGTCAGCGTGATCTGTCGCGGATTGTCGGTGATGTTGAGTGGGTCAATTGTAACCGCCGCGCCCATGAAACCAGCCATCGTCATGCTGGCCTGGATCTGCAGCGCAGGCTTGGTCGTGGAGAGCGGCGTCTGACATAGGGCGAGTGCCGTCGCGTCTGTGGCAGCCTGCAGTTTCACTTCAAGACGAGTAGCCAACCCGTAGTCGATAGCAGCGCCTGTGAGGCCCAGAATCGGCAGGCTGAGAAAGGCAAATAGGATCGCGACGTTGCCGTCCCGGGCTCCACGCAGGCGTGCGACAGCCTTGCACACTGCGGCTACTTGCATTCTTCGCCTCCCGGAAGGACCACCTCGGTGTAGGTGTTCGCTCCGTATTTCTTGCCGCCCCGAGCCGGCCAGGGCATGCTAACCTTGAAACTGAAAGTTCCGTTCGCGTTGCCAAGCAGCTTGACCAATGCACTGCCGAGGAGTGGCCTATAGTCCATGTTGGCTTCAGTCAGGATATACCGTACGCCTGTTGTCTGAAATCCGGCTGGCACAGTCAGGTCGCTTGCGGCACCGAGACCTCGGGCCGTGGCGTTTGCGCTTGCGGTGCTGGAACAAACCTTCGGGATGAGGTTGAGCTTCGTCAGATCGACGCCCATCGCACTCACGACGATCTTGACTCCAGAACTATCGAATGGGCGCAGCACTGCATTCGAGGAGGCGAAGATATCTGCCATGAGACCGGAGCCGATAGGGTTCTGTGTGTCTCCCTGAGCTGTCAGGTCCGACACAGTACGGGCGAGCAGTGTCAGCTTGCGCCAGTTGTCGATCGCATGTGCGTACTCTGAGACGCCAGCGAAGACTAACAGCAGCACCGGCAGTATTAACGCAAATTCGGTCATGGCGCTGCCCGAGCGACACAAAGTAAAACGGGCCACTACGGTTCCGGGCGCCTCTAACTGGCACATGCTGTGGTTCCCGTAGTCTGATAAGGCTCGGTGCGGAAAACCGCCGTTGACATCAAAAGGTATGAGCCATCTGTGAAGGTACTGAATTTTACTCCGAGCAGGCCGAGGAAAGCCGGAAATTTAACGGCTGCCGTGACGACCACGATTGTGCCGGGCTTGGGGCACACATAAGTATTTCCGAAATTAGTACTCCATGTACCTGTATTCGGATCGACAGGGGCTGAGGGTGTGGACGCGCCGAAGGAGCTGGCCGTCCTCACGTCGAGTTTGACTGCAGAGCAGTTGAACAGAGTGATGAGATTGCTGGAGGCCGAGCCGCACATCTGTGACCGAAGCCCTGTAAGCAACGCCGCCGGGTCGGTTTGCCCGGCGTTAGCGAGCTGGAATTGCCCGGTGAATAAGGACCGAGCGCCAACTTGCAGAGAGCGATCGAGATTTTGAGCGGCCCAGATGAGGAAAGCGACCTGGATGATCGCGGCGCACAACCCCAGGAAAGGTACAGCGACTAGCGCGAACTCAACTGCTGCCGCTCCATCATCGGCATCAGCAAAAGCTTTAATCCTACTGAGTGGCGAGAAGCGGGCTGCCATCACATTGCAACGGTATGAAGCTGATTTTTGTAGATGCCTCTATAAGGCTAAGGTTAAAATTCGGTCTTTTTAGGAGGCCGCTCGCGGATCCGTTATCGTGGACAGAACAAGATCCGTATTCCTCTGCCTGACCTTCTTTTCCTACGGAGCGTTACATAAAAATGCTGGCCAGATGGTCTCTCAGAATCTCGAGATCGGATGTCCGCTGCTTGACACGTCGCCAAGTTGGACTTCCACTGTGACCTGCGATGGCTCGATGCAGAACACTGGCGCTGCCGGTGCGTTCTCAATCCTCGCCGAGCACGACCTCAGGCGGCTTGCTGCAGCTAGGATGATGCAGCAAGTCCGGTCGAACGCGGCGGGCCTTTTCATGCTTGGTTGTCGTCCGTAGCTTCAGCCCCTACACGACCCAGCTAGCCTGGAAGGACGATGCCGAGATACCCTGCAGGAGTACGCTGCCGTCGGACAGGGTGACGAGCGTGCCTCCGGCGACCTGGCTCACCGTGTAGCCCTGGCCCTGCAGCCACAACCTGTCGCCGCTCGCGAACGAGAAGTCGCTCACCGTGTCCTGACCCTGGCCGCGGCCGAACACGAATGTGTCGGCGCCAGCCTCGCCCCGGAGCAGGTCGTTGCCCGTGCCGCCTTCCAGTGCATCGTTGCCGTCACCGCCGAATACGATGTCGTCGCCCTCGTCGCCCCAGAGGCGGTCGTTGCCCGCCCCACCCTGCAGCAGGTCGTTGCCACCCTGGCCGCCCAGGATGTCGTTGCCGTCGCCGCCGTACTGGGTGTCGTCACCCG
>NZ_LSIX01000667.1:0-893 GCF_001556475.1 Methylobacterium sp. CCH5-D2
GGCACGGCGAGGCCCATATGGCGGAAGGCCTGCGGGGTGAGGACGCGGCCGCGGGGGGTGCGCTGCACGAAGCCCTGCTGGATCAGGTAGGGCTCGATGATGTCCTCGATGGCGTCGCGGGGCTCCGACAGGGCCGCCGCGATCGTCTCGATGCCGACCGGCCCGCCCCCGAACGAGCCCGCGATCAGGCTCAGGTACTTGCGGTCCATCACGTCGAGGCCGATGGCGTCCACGTCGAGGAGCTGCAGGGCCCGGTCGGCCAGCGCGCGCGTCACCACCGGCTCCTCGGCCACCACCGCGAAGTCGCGCACCCGCCGCAGCAGGCGGCCGGCGATGCGCGGCGTGCCGCGCGCGCGCCGCGCGATCTCGTTGGCGCCCTCCGCCGACATGCCCAGGCCCAGCACCCGCGCGCCGCGCTCGACGATCAGTTGCAGTTCGTCCACGTCGTAGAAGGCCAGCCGGATCGGGATGCCGAAGCGGTCGCGCAAGGGGGTGGTGAGGAGCCCCGCGCGGGTTGTGGCGCCGACCAGGGTGAACTTGGGCAGGTCGATCTTGACCGAGCGGGCGGCCGGGCCCTCGCCGATGATCAGGTCGAGCTGGTAGTCCTCCATGGCGGGGTAGAGGATCTCCTCCACGGCCGGGTTGAGGCGGTGGATCTCGTCGATGAACAGGACGTCGCGCTCGTCGAGGTTGGTGAGCTGGGCGGCCAGATCGCCGGCCTTGGCGATGACGGGCCCGGAGGTGGAGCGGAAGTTCACGCCGAGTTCGCGGGCGACGATCTGGGCGAGCGTGGTCTTGCCCAGCCCCGGCGGGCCGACGAACAGCACGTGGTCGAGGGCCTGGCCGGTCTTGCGCGCCGCCTCGATGAAGATCTGCATGTTGGCGCGTGCCGC
>NZ_LSIX01000668.1:0-3672 GCF_001556475.1 Methylobacterium sp. CCH5-D2
GTCGGCAGCGTCAGATGTGTATAAGAGACAGAGAGGGAGCGCGGCGCGGTTCCGGCCCGCGCAACCGGAAGCGATGTCAGGGCACGAAACCCTCGAACACCATCTGGTCGGCGTGGGCCTCGGCCCGGGCGCGCTGGTCGGGCGTCCGCACCGTCCAGGCCATCACCGGCAGGCGGCCGAGGAGGCGCCCGAGATAGGTGGCGGCACAGGGCAGGTCGTCGACGCGCCAGGACAGGAAGTCGGGCCGCGTCTCCTCCAGGTGCAGGAGGTTCGCGAGCGCCCGCCGCTCGCTCTCGGGCAGGGCGGCGTAGGCGGGGTCGTCCTGGCTCGACTCGGCCACGATGCCGCGCGGGATCCGCTCCGGCACGAGCGCGCGCAACGCCGCCACCACGCGCGGGTCGAAGGACTTGAGCGCGAGCGGCCCGTCGTAGCCGGAGGCGACCTCGGCGACGCGCCGCGTCAGCGCGAGATCGCCGTCGAAGCGCGACTTGATCTCGACGACGAGCGGCACGGCGCCCCCGATGGCGGCGAGGAAGGCGGGCAGGGGGGTGATGGTCTCGTCCGTCCCCGCGACCGCGAGGCGCGCCAGCTCCGCGGCCGTCAGGCTCGCCACCGGCTCGCTCCGCTCCGTCAGCCGCCCGAGGGCGAAGTCGTGGAACACCACGGCCTCGCCGTCGGCGGTCAGCTGCACGTCGCACTCGATCGCGAAGCCCCGCGCGACGGCCGCGCGGGCCGCCGCCAGCGTGTTCTCGGGGATGCCCGCGGCCCGGTCGTGCAGGCCCCGGTGGGCGATCGGCCGCGCGGTGAGCCAGCGGGGCGCTCCGGTCCCGGGAGGGGCCCGCATCAGCGCACCGCGAACATCGCCTCGACCTCGACCGCCGCGTCGAGGGGCAGTTCCGCGACGCCGACCGTCGAGCGGGCGTGGCGGCCGCGGTCGCCGAGCAGCTCCACCATCAGGTCGGAGGCGCCGTTCATGATCGGCGCCAGCCCCGCGAAGGTCGGCACGGCGTTGATGAAGCCGCCGAGCCGCACGCACTGATCGACCCCGTGGTCGAGGTCGCCCACCGCCGCCTCGAGCTGGGCCAGCACGTTGAGCGCGCAGAGCCGGGCCGCCGCGATGCCCGCCTCGTTCGAGACCGTGTCGCCGAGCTTGCCCGTGTGCTCGGGCGCGAGCTTGCCGTCCGGGCCGAAGCAGATCTGGCCGGAGATCACCACGAGGTTGCCGGTGCGCACGAAGGGCACGTAGTTCGCCACGGGGGCTGCCGCCTTCGGCAGGGCGAGGCCGAGATCCTTCAGCCGTTCCTTGATCGAGCTCATGCTGATTCCCTCCGTGACCAACCGTTCGGCGGGGTCTGAGCACAGGCCCGGCGCGGCGCGCAAGGGGGCCGAGGAACGCGGGTCGAGGCGGTGTTCCGGACGATCCCAAAAATCGTCCGGCATGGCTGGCAGGACCGTCAAATCATTGACAGGAGACCGCTGTTTCATAGTAATCGCGCGCGTGCCGCCCCGGTGACGAGGCGGCACTTTCATTTCCGGGCGGGTGCTGCGGGCCGTGGTGGCCCGTGGCCCGCCCCGCGCGCCGGACACAGGAGCTGGGACCCATGACGTCCGTCCTTCTGCCGAACTATGTGCGGGCCCCGATCGCGTTCGAGCGCGGCGAGGGCGCGTGGCTGGTGGCGCGCGGCGGCGAGCGATACCTCGATTTCGGCGCGGGCGTCGCGGTCAACGCGCTCGGCCACGCCCACCCGCACCTCGTCGCCGCGCTCACCGAGCAGGCCGGCAAGGTCTGGCACGTCTCGAACCTCTACGAGATCCCGGAGGGCGAGCGGCTCGGCCAGCGGCTGGTGGACGCGACGTTCGCCGACATCGCCTTCTTCTGCAACTCGGGCGCCGAGGCCAACGAGGCCGCCATCAAGATGGCGCGCAAGTACCACGCCGAGGGCGGCCATCCGGAGCGCTTCCGGATCGTCACCTTCGAGGGCGCCTTCCACGGGCGCACCCTCGCCACCATCGCGGCGGGCGGCCAGCAGAAGTACATCGAGGGCTTCGGCCCGAAGGTGGACGGCTTCGATCAGGTGCCGGCCGGCGACATGGCGGCGCTCGAGGCCGCCATCACGCCCGAGACCGCCGCCCTGATGATCGAGCCGATCCAGGGGGAGGGCGGCGTGCGGGTGGTGCCGGCGGCCGAACTCCGCCACCTGCGCGCGCTCTGCGATAAGCACGGCCTGCTCCTCATCATGGACGAGGTCCAGACCGGCGTGGGCCGCACGGGCCGGCTCTTCGCGCACGAGTGGTCGGGCGTGACGCCCGACATCATGAGCGCGGCCAAGGGCATCGGCGGCGGCTTCCCGCTCGGCGTCTGCCTCGCAACGAGGGAGGCGGCGCGCGGCATGGTGCCGGGCTCGCACGGCACCACCTTCGGCGGCAACCCGCTCGCCATGGCGGTCGGCAACGCCGTGCTCGACGTGGTGCTGGCCCCGGGCTTCCTGGAGCAGGTCGGCCGCACGGCGCTCGACCTGAAGCAGAAGCTCGCCGCCCTGATGGACCGCCATCCCGGCGTCGTCGCGGAGATCCGCGGGGAGGGCCTGATGCTGGGCCTCAAGCTGCGGGTGCCGAACACCGACTTCGCGGCGGCCGCCCGCGCCGAGCACCTCCTGGTGATCCCGGCCGGCGACAACGTGGTCCGACTCCTGCCTCCGCTGATCGTCACGGAGGACGACGTGGCCCAGGCCGTCGCGCGCCTGGAGGCGGCGGCCTCGAACTTCGACGGGGCGCTGCGCGGCGCCGCCGAGTAGCCCGACGATCCACCGGGCGCGCACCCGCGCGCCCGGCGGCAAGCGCGACCGCGCACCGGCGCCGATGCGCCGGGTCGCACGGGGTCGGACCGATCCCGTGCACGGATGATGAGAAACGACGTGTGAGATGATTGCCCAGACGAACGGTCACGCGGTCCCCGCCGAGGGTGCCGGCCCGCGCCACTTCCTCGACCTGAAGGACCTCTCGGCGGAGACGCTGCGCGCCGTGCTCGACGCCAGCGCCGCCATGAAGGCGCGCCGCCGCCGGGGCGAGCCGCCCGCCGAGCGCCCGCTCGCCGGCAAGTATCTCGGCATGGTGTTCGACCGGCCCTCGACCCGCACCCGCGTCTCCTTCGACGTCGCCATGCGCGACCTCGGCGGCGAGACCCTGATGCTGACGGGCAGCGAGATGCAGCTCGGCCGCGGCGAGACCATCGGCGACACCGCGCAGGTGCTCTCCCGCTTCGTGGACGCGATCATGATCCGCATCCTCGACCACGGACTGATGCTGGAACTGGCCGAGAACGCGACCGTGCCGGTGATCAACGCGCTCACCAAGGTCTCGCATCCCTGCCAGATCATGGCCGACCTCCTGACCTTCGAGGAGCATCGCGGGCCGATCCGGGGCCGCACGGTGGCGTGGTCGGGCGACGGCAACAACGTGCTGGCGAGCTGGGTCCACGCCGCCGCGCGCTTCGACTTCACGCTGAACGTCGCGGCCCCGCCGGAGCTGGCGCCCCCCGCCGCCGTGATGGCCTGGGCCAAGCAGGAAGGCGCGCGCGTCAACCTCACCACCGACGCCTTCGCGGCGGTGGACGGGGCCGACGCGGTGGTCACCGATTGCTGGGTCTCGATGGGCGACGAGGACGGCGAGCAC
>NZ_LSIX01000669.1:0-3164 GCF_001556475.1 Methylobacterium sp. CCH5-D2
GGAGATGTGTATAAGAGACAGCAGATGATCCGTTTGCCCGGCGGGACGGGGGGGGCCTCGTTGCTCAGGGCCTCCATCCGCACGGGGCGGTCGGCGAGCGTCACGCTGCCGTCCTCGGCGCGCCACGCCACGGTGTGCTTGAGCCAGTTCTTGTCGTCGCGGTCCTCGTAATCGTCGCGGATGTGGGCGCCGCGGGACTCGGTCCGGTTCAGGGCGCTGTGGGCGATCACGACGGCCTGGTCGCCGAGGTTCTGGACCTCGAGCGCCGAGAACAGGCTGACGTTCCAGGCCAGCGCCTCGCCCTCGACGGCGATCTCGTCGAAGTCGGGCTTGAGCTTCTCCAGTTTCTCGATGCCCTTCTTCAGGGTGTCCTCCTTGCGGAAGACGCCGAGGTTGGCCTGCATGATCTCCTGCATGTCGTCGCGGACTTCGCCGGCCTTGCGGCCGCGCCGGCTGAAGCGGATCGCGTCGAAGCGGTCGAGCACCTTCTCCTCGGAGGACTTCGCGACCTCGGCCACCGGCTTGTCGCGGTCGATGATCTTGGCGGCCTGGATCGAGGCGGCGCGGCCGAACACGATGATGTCGAGGAGGCTGTTGGTACCGAGGCGGTTGGCGCCGTGGACCGAGACGCAGGCCGCCTCGCCGATCGCCATCAGGCCGGGGACGACCTGATCGCCGTCGCGCGGGTTCAGCACCTCGGCGTGGATGTTGGTCGGGATGCCGCCCATGCAGTAATGCGCCGTCGGCGCGACCGGGATCGGGTCCTTGCGGGCATCGACCCCGGCGAAGATCCGCGCCGTCTCGACGATGCCCGGCAGGCGCTTGCTCAGAACCTCCTCGTCGAGATCCTCCAGGTGGAGCAGGATGTGGTCCTTGTTGTCGCCGCAGCCGCGCCCCTCGCGGATCTCGACCGCCTCGGCGTGGCTGACGATGTCGCGCGAGGCGAGGTCCTTCTCGTGGGGGGCGTATTTCGGCATGAAGCGGTCGCCGTCGCCGTTGGTGAGGTAGCCGCCCTCGCCGCGCGCGCCCTCGGTGATCAGGCAGCCGACGCCGTGGATGCCGGTCGGATGGAACTGCACGAACTCCATGTCCTGCAGCGGCAGGCCGGCGCGCAGCACCATGGCGTTGCCGTCGCCGGTGCAGGTGTGGGCCGAGGTGCAGGTCTTGTAGACGCGGCCGCAGCCGCCGGTGGCGACCACCGTGGTGTGGGCGCGGAAGCGGTGCAGGGAGCCGTCCTCCATGCAGATCGCCATCAGGCCGCGGCAGGTGCCGTCCTCGTCCATCAGGAGGTCGATGGCGAAGTACTCGATGAAGAAGCGCGCCTTGTGCTTGAGGCACTGCTGGTAGAGCGTGTGCAGGATGGCGTGGCCGGTGCGGTCGGCGGCGGCGCAGGAGCGCTGCGCCATCTCGCCCTTGGCGTAGTGCGTGGTGTGGCCGCCGAAGCGGCGCTGGTAGATCAGACCCTCCGGCGTTCGGCTGAACGGAACGCCGAGATGCTCCAGCTCGATCACCGAGGGCACCGCCTCGCGGCAGAGGTACTCCGCCGCGTCGTGGTCGGTGAGCCAGACGCCGCCCGCGATCGTGTCGTACATGTGCCAGCGCCAGTCGTCCTCGGCCATGTTGCCGAGCGAGGCGGCGATGCCGCCCTGGGCCGCGACCGTGTGGCTGCGGGTCGGAAACAGCTTGGTGACGCAGGCGGTGCGCAGGCCCGCGGCGCCCATGCCGAGGGTGGCGCGCAGGCCCGCACCCCCCGCGCCCAGGACGACCACGTCGAACGTGTGGTCGATGATCTCGTAACTCCGGCCCATCGTGACGCCCTTACCGACCGAGAAGAATCGTGAGAATGGAGAGGGCCGCGGCCAGGCCGAGGACGATCACGGCGGCCCAGAGCAGCAGGATCGCGGCCAGGGAGCCGAGGCGTCCGTGCACGTAGTCGGCGGCGACCGAGCGCAGGCCGACGAAGGCGTGGGCGAGGATCGCGACGCAGAACAGGAGCATCAGTCCGGCCGGCAGCGGCTGGGCGAGCCAGGCCCGGGCTCCGGCCTCGTCGAACCGGGCGAGCCGCACGACGGAGACGACGAAGTAGAGCCCCAGAGGGATCAGCGCGACCGCGCTGAAGCGCTGCAACCGCCATTCGGAGCGACCGCTGCGCGCGCTCCCGAGATGGCGCACGCGTCGCAGGACGTCGGAGTCGCGGATGGCGGTGAGGCCGGACGGATTCACGGAATCGGGCATGCGAGCACTCACGCGAAGAGCACGATGAGCCAGGTGACGGCGGTGAGCGCCGCCGTCGCGCCGAACACGGCGTAGCCGGTGGCGTAGGCCCGGGAGAGGCCGAACCCGAGGCCGAGATCGAAGGCGAGGTGCCGGATCCCGTTGCTCAGGTGGTAGAAGAAGGCGACCGACCAGCCGAACAGCGCCAGGACGCCGAACCACGAGCCGATGAGCGCCTGGGTCAGGGCGAAGGGGCGCCCGCCAATCGAGACGGAGCAGAGCCACCAGGCGAGAGCGATCGCCCCCGCCGACAGCACGATGCCGGTGGCGCGGTGGGTGATGGAGGTGATCACCGGCAGCGGAAAGCGATACCAGGTGAGGTGTGGCGAGAGGGGGCGACCGGTCTGCATCCCGTGTCCTTGTCCGCTGTGGTGCCGTCCCTTGGCGTCGGCGCGGCCCTTCACGAAGGCCGTTGCGGACGACGTCGCGTCGATCCGCGCCGAGCGGGAACGGCCGCATCGTCACAATCCGGCTCATCGCATTTGGAGCGATACCAAGTGTCCTGGTTTGCGATAGCTCGGCCGTAGGTGGCCGCGCGGATCCGCGCATCCGCGGCGCGCAGACATCCGCGATGCGCAGACATCCGCGATTGCGGCCGGCGGCTCCGGGGCGGGACACGGGACGTCGGTCGGTCCGGCGACGGGAGCGCCCGACGACCCGCCGAACGCGCATCGGCCGCTTCGGCCGCCGCGCGGCCGGAGCCTGATATCAATCTTCGGCACCAAAGAAATCGGCACATCCGGTAGCACGAAAGACATCGAGGAGCGCGCCGCCCAGTGCGACCCGCCGCCCGGCCCGGCTTGGCTCGGCCCGGGTGGGGCGGGCGCCTGTCGGTGGGATCAGGGGAAAAGGTCTGCGGATGAGGGGGGACGCACCGGCCTGGGCCGGAC
>NZ_LSIX01000670.1:0-3822 GCF_001556475.1 Methylobacterium sp. CCH5-D2
AGCCGGGTGCGCCCGCCGTTCGCGTCGCGACGCCCGGCACGGCCGCGCGGGCGAGGAGGGCGAGCTTGCGCGGCGTGCCGACCCGGGCGCGGGCGCCCACCGCGTCGTGCCTGTTCGCCGCCACCGCGCGGCCGATCTCCGCGTAGATCAGGCCCGCCGCGCGGATCGCCGGGCGGCAATCGGCCGGCAGCGCGGCGATGCCGGCCTGCGCGCGGGCGTGGAGGCGGTCCGCCTCGGCGAGCAGCCGCGCCACCACCCCGGCGAGCGCGGCCGAGTGGACGGGGGCGGCCAGCCACGCCTCCGGGTCGAGCCCGGCCTCGCGCATCCAGGCGAGCGGCAGGTAGAGGCGGCCGGCGCGCGCGTCCTCGCCGACGTCCCGGGCGATGTTGGTGAACTGCATGGCCACGCCGAGATCGAGGGCGCGGGCGAGCACGTCGGGCGCGCGCCGTCCCATGATCAGGGTCATCATCGCGCCGACCGTGCCGGCCACCCGCGCCGCGTAGGCGGTGAGCGCGGGCAGGTCGGCGTAGCGGCGGCCCTCCGCGTCCCAGGCGAGGCCTTCGAGGAGCGCGCGCGGCAGCGCCTCGGGGATCGCGTGCGCGGCCATGACCGCGGCGAGCGCCCGGTCGGCCGGGTGGTCGGCGGGCCGCCCCGCGCAGGCGCGCGCGAGCCGGGCTTCCAGCCGCCCCACCGCGGCGCGGCGGCGGGCGGCGGTCGGCGCGCCGTCCACCGCGTCGTCGGCCTGCCGGCAGAAGGCGTAGAGCCCGTAGGCCGGCTCGCGGACCCGGGCGGGCAGCAGCAGCGAGGCCGCGAAGAAGCTGCGCGAGCCGGCCCGGATCGCCGCCCGGCAGGCGGCGCGGTCGGCCGGGCCCGAATCGGGCCCGACTTCGGGCCGGACTTCGGGTCTGACTTCGGGGCCGACCTCGGGCTCAGGCTCGGCGTCGGATATGGCGTGCATCGGGCACCAGCGAATCGAGGACACGGGCCGAGGAGAGGACGCCGGGCAGGCCCGCGCCCGGATGGGTGCCGGCGCCGACGAGATAGAGGTTCTCCACCTCTTCGGAGCGGTTGTGCGGGCGGAACCACGCCGACTGGGTCAGCACCGGCTCCAGTCCGAAGCCGGAGCCGCACACGCTGAGGAAGTCGTCGGCGAAGTCCTGGGGCGTGGTGACCCGCGAGGTGACGACGGACGCGCCGAGGCCCGGCAGCACGCTCGCCTCCAGCCGCGCGGCGATGCGCTGCCGGTAGGGCTCTGCGAGGCGGGCCCAGTCCTGCCCGCCCGCGAGGTTCGGCACGGGCGCCAGCACGTAGAAGGCGTCGTGGCCGGGCGGCGCCAGCAGCGGGTCGGTCGCGGTCGGCCGGTGCAGGTAGAGGCTCATGTCGTCGGCCAGCACCTTGCGGTCGAAGATGTCGGCGAGCAGTTCGCGGTAGCGCGGCCCGAGCAGGATCGTGTGGTGATCGACACCCGGGTACGTGCGGCGCGTGCCGAAATACCAGACGAACAGCCCCATCGAGGAGCGCGCGCGCGCGAGCTTCCGGGGATTCCAGCGCCGGGTCCGGCCCGCCAGCAGCGTGCCGTAGGTGTAGGCGGAATCGGCGTTCGAGACGACGAGGTCGGCCGGGATCTCGCTGCCGTCGGCGAGCGCGACCCCCGTGGCGCGGCCCTCGGCCAGCGTGATCCGCGCGACCTCGGCCCCGCAGCGCACCGTCCCGCCCTGGCCCGCGACCAGCCCGGCGAGGCCGTCCACCAGCCGGCCGGTGCCGCCGAGGCAGAAATGCACGCCCCACGCCCGCTCCAGATGGGCGATCAGCCCGTAGAGCGCACTCGCCCGGAACGGGTTGCCGCCGATGAGCAGGGGGTGGAAGCTGAAGACCTGGCGCAGGCGCGGGTCGCGGATGTGGCGGGCCACCACCGCGTGCAGGCTGCGGTGGCCGGAGAGGCGCACGAGGTCGGGCGCGATCCGCAGCATGTCCCGGACCCGGCCGAAGGGCACGTGGCCGAGCTCCTCGAAGCCGATCCGGCAGACCTGCCGGCTGAAGGCCATGAAGCGCTCGTAGCCGGCGACGTCGGCGGGCGCGAGGCGCTCGACCTCCGCCCGCATCCGTGCCGGGTCGCCCGTATAGGCGAAGTCGGTGCCGTCGTCGAAGCGGATCCGGTAGAACGGGTCCATCGGCACCAGCGCCACGTCGTCGGCGAGGCGCCGGCCGGCGAGCCGCCACAGCTCCTCCAGCAGGAAGGGCGCGGTGACGATGGTGGGGCCGGCATCGAACGTGAAGCCGTCCTGCCGGTGCACCCGGGCGCGCCCGCCGGGCTGGTCGAGCCGCTCCAGCACCGTGACCCGATAGCTCCTGGCGCCCAGCCGCACCGCCGCCGCGAGGCCGCCGAAGCCGGAGCCGATCACCACCGCGTGCGGCCGCGGATCGGTGCCCTGGTGTGAAGGTGGCTTGTCGACGAGTGTCAACATGGAATGACAGTACGGGCGGGCTGGCGGTCGCGCAAGACCGGATTGCACCCCGCGCTCACCGCGTCGCCACCGCGCGGCGAGCGGGGCGTCACCGCGAGGTGGCGGACCCGGCACCGCGAGGGCCGCCGCGTGGCTCAGCCGGGCGCGCCGCCCGCCGGCTCGTCGGCGGCGACCAGCGCGGCGACGCGCTCCGGATCCTCCTCGTGGGCGAGATGCCCGAGGCCGCGCAGCAGCTCGACCCGGGTGCCGGGCAGGCGGTCGCGCAGGCGGAAGGCGTCCTCGGGGCGGATGGCGCGGTCGTTCCCGCCGACCACGAGCAGGAGCGGCACGGCGAGCCGGCCGAGGTCGCGCTCGAGGGCGGCCAGATCCCAGTTCGCCATCATGCCGAGCGCGCCGCGCACGTGGCCGGGCTTGGCGAACAGGCGCCGGTAGTACGACACCCCCGCCGCGTCGAGGCGCGAGCCGGTGCCCCCGATCAGCCGCTCGACCGCGGCCCGGTCCGCGCTCCAGGCGAAGAGCCGCGGGGTGAGCGGGTTCAGGAACAGCGCCCGCGCCATGACGGGAAACAGCAGGCTGGCGGCCCCCGGGAAGGGGCTGAGCGCCCCGTTGAGGGCGACGATCCGGTCCGGGTGGAGCGCGCCGTCGAGGCACATCCGGACGAGGATCGCCGCCCCGGCCGAGTGGCCGGCGACGCGGCGCGGGCTCAGGCCCAGCACCCGCAGGAGCTCGGCCAGGGCCGCCGCCATGCCGGGCAGCGAGAGGCGGCCCGCCGGCAGCGGGTCGCTGAAGCCGTGGCCGGGCAGGTCCGGCACCAGGACCCGGTGGGTCCCGGCGAGGCGCGGGGCGAGGTCCCGGAACGAGTGGCTCGCCGCCCCGGTGCCGTGCAGGAGCAGCAGGACGGGCGCGTCCGCGGCGCCGAATTCCTGCAGGTGCCAGGTGAGGCCCGCGGCCGCGACGAAGCGGCTCGCGGCGCGATGCGGCCAGTCGGCGCCCTCGCGCGACCAGTCTGGCCGGTCCGGATCCCTCACGCGCCCGCCCCCCGCGCGGCCGCCGCGAGGGCGCCCGCGTCGGCGCGGGGCAGCGGGACGTAGCGGGCGCGGGCGGCCTCGGCGAGCGCCCGGGCGCCCTCGCCGGCCGCGCCGGTATCGAGCACCAGCACCGGCACCGCGAGGGCGGCGAGCGCGCGGGCCGCGGCCTCGGCGTCGGCCCGGGCGGCGGCCCGGCCGCCCGCGCCCGAGCGCGCCACGTTGGCCCGCCCGTCGGTGAGCACCACCACCACCGGGCGCCCGCCGCCCCGGGCCACCCCGCGCGCCAGCGCCGCGGCGGCGTCGAGGCCGGCGGCGAGCGGCGTGCCGCC
>NZ_LSIX01000671.1:0-10313 GCF_001556475.1 Methylobacterium sp. CCH5-D2
GGCCCGGACGGCGCCGCGGGTGTCTCGGGGGAACGGGGAGATAGCGTCTCGCTCATGCCTGCCTTTGAGCGGGATCGGCCGCCGGACGTCAAGCCTCGCGCACCTTGCCCAAAGGGCTCAGGCGGGGGCCTGCTCGATCATCCCGTACCAGCCGAGCCCCCGATAGGTCTCGTAGCCCGGCGTGCGGTGATAGGCGGTGACCCGGCCGCCCGCCTCGCGCACGACGCCGCTGCGGCCGCCGAGGGGATTGGCCGCCACGGTCTCGCTGAGGATCCCGCGCCCGTCCGAGGCGGCCAGCACGCGGCGGCGCGCATCGACCAGCAGGACCCGGGTGCGCTCCCGGTCGGCGGGCGCGACCCGGACGCCCTCGACGATGGCGCGGGCCTGGGGCTCCCAGTCGAAATGGATGGCGAGCACGCCCGCCAGCGGACCGCGCACCTGCCCGGCCGCCCGCACGCCGGCCGCGTAGGTCGCCACCTGCGCGTTGCCGAGATGCGGCTCCCGCCGGATGTCGGCGCAGCCGTAATCGTCCCCGCTCGGCAGGGCGAGCGCGTCCCGGAACCAGGGCTCGCCCGCGACGCTGCGTCCGGCAAGGCCCGGATAGCGGTCGGGGCGTCCGGTCGCCAGGATCCGCCCCGCGGGGTCGCAGAGCCAGAGGTCGAGATAGACCGTGTAGGCCGAGAGGATCACGCCGAGGCGCGCGGAGGCGTAGGCCGCGGCGTCGGGCGAGGGGTTGGCCGCGCAATCCACGATCGCCGAGTCGGTCGCCCACCAGCGCACGTCGCAGGTGCGCTCGTAGAGGTTGCGGTCGATCAGCTCGACGGCGTTCAGCGCGAGATCGACGAGGCGCTCCTCCTGCGCGCGCCCGGCCATCGCCCCGACCGCCTCCTGCAGCGCGGCGATCCGGCCGTCGAGATGCGTCTCCAACTCGCGGGCAAGGCCCTCGACCTCGGCGCCGATGGCCCGCACCTCCTGCGCCACCACCGAGAAGCCCCGCCCGTGCTCGCCCGCGCGCGCCGCTTCGATTAGGGCGTTCAGCGCCAGGATCCGGGCATGGCCGGTGATCTGGCGGATCCGGCCCGTCTTGTCCTGCGAGAGCTGCCGCACCTCGGCGGCGAGGCGGACGATCGCCTCCAGCGTCGGCGGCGTTGCGGCATCGGACGCGGCGGACATCGGGTGGAGGACGGGCTGTGCCATGACGTGTCCGTTCTGGAGCCCGCAGAACATCCTCCGAAAGCGGTAAAAGACCGTTAATTCGGTCGGCAGGACAGAACAGACCGGATTATCCACCCCCGATTGCAGATTTCGGCATCTGCAATCGGGAATGAAGCGCGCGACCGATCAGTCCGTCGGCTCGCCGGAGGAGACCTTCGCGGTCCAGTCGTCGAAGGCCACGACGGTCTGGCGCTGCTCGCCGAGTCGGTCGATGCGCAGCACCATCTCGTCGCCGGGCTTCAGGTAGCGCGGCGGCTTCATGCCGAGCCCGACGCCCGGCGGCGTGCCGGTGGTGATGATGTCGCCGGGTTCCAGCATCATGAAGTGCGAGGTGTAGGCGACGAGCTGGGGCACGTCGAAGATCATCGTCGCGGTCGAGCCGGTCTGCATGCGCCGCCCCGAGACGTCGAGGCTCATGCCGAGCGCCTTGAGGTCCGGGATCTCGTCGAGCGTGACGAGCCAGGGGCCGATAGGCCCGAAGGTCGGGCAGCCCTTGCCCTTCGCCCAGGTGCCGCCGCGCTCCATCTGCCACTCGCGCTCGGAGACGTCGTTGCAGATGCAGAGGCCCGCCACGTAGTCGAGCGCCTCGTTGGCGTGGACGTAGCTCGCCCGCGCGCCGATCACCACGGCGAGCTCCACCTCCCAGTCGGTCTTGGCCGAGGATTTCGGGATGATCACCGGATCGTTCGGGCCGGAGATGCAGGAGGGCGCCTTGTTGAAGAGGATCGGCTCGGACGGGATCGGCGCGCCGGTCTCCGCGGCGTGGTCGGCGAAGTTCAGGCCGACGGCGACGAAGTTGCGGGTGCCGCCGACGCAGGGACCGAGCCGGGTTTCCTTCGGCAGGAGTGGCAGGCTCTCGGGGTCGATCATCCGCAGCCGGTCGAGCGCTTCCCGGGCGAGCGCCGGCCCGGCGATGTCGCGCACGATCGCCGAGAGATCGCGATAGCCGCCGTCGCGATCGACGAGGCCCGGCTTCTCGTCACCCTGCGCGCCGTGTCGGATCAGCTTCATCGCGTCGCTCCCGGACGTTGTGCCCGGGACGGGACTTGGGGCGGCCCGCGCAGCAGGCAAGCAGGACTCCGCCGCGAAACGCGCCCGCCCCTCCGCCGCATGTTGCAAGGATGTCACGGAGGTCCGCCAACGCCGAACCGCGCCGGCCACCATCCGGCAAGGTTCACATATGAACTATTTTACCTCTGCGTCGCGATACAGTGCAGGAGACGCGATACAACAGATATCCGGCATCCTGTCGAGAAAATATACATGGATGATCTTTAGAAGGCACGACTTGCAAATAAGCGCGCCACACATCATCGTGCTGTCCAAGGTGCCAGCCCGCGAAGAATCGGGAATCCAGCACCGTCGAAGAACGCTCTAGGGAATCGTACCATGACGGGCAGGGGTCGGGCTCTCGCGCTGGCGGGCGTCGCAGCAACGGGTCTTTGGGCGGGCGCGCACGAGGCGCGGGCCGGCGCCTTCGGCATCCGCGAGCAGAGCACGCAGGCGCAGGGCCTGTCCTTCGCGGGCGCGGCCTCGGGCTCGGGCGGCGTCTCCTCGATGTTCTGGAACCCGGCCGTCATCACCATGCGGCCCGGCTGGGTCACCGAGCAGAACCTCACCTTCATCAACCTGTCGGCCGAGATCACCCCGACGTTCGGCACCAACCCGGGCTTCCTGCCGCTCGGCGGCTCGGGCGAGATCGGGCAGGGCGCCGTGGTGCCTTCGGGCGCCACCTCCTACCAGCTCAACGACCGCCTCTGGATCGGCCTGCAGACGGGCGCGCCCTTCGGCCTCGTGACCAAGCCGAACCAGGTCTGGGCCGGCGAGGTCTACGCCCGCTCGAGCCGGATCTTCTCGCTGGCCTTCAACCCGGTCATCGGCTTCAAGGTCAACGAGTGGCTCTCGGTCGCGGCCGGCCCGAACATCGAGTATTTCCGCCTGACGCTGCGGCAGGCCCTGCCGATCCCGGGCCTGTCGCCCGCGGTCTATCCGAGCGCCTTCCTGAAGGGCGATTCCTGGGGCGTCGGCTTCACGGCGGGCGCCACGATCACGCCCTGGGCCGGCACGGTGCTGGGCGTCGGCTACCGCTCCTCGGTGCACCACGACATCGAGGGCTCGATCGGCGTGCCGCTGGTGGCGCTCGCCCGCACGGCCGGACAGGTCACGGCCAACCTCAACACGCCCGAGAAGCTCAGCGTCGGCCTGACCCAGGCGATCAACCCGGTCACCCGCGTCAACCTCGGCTTCGAGTGGGACAACTGGAGCCGGCTCGGCAACATCGGCATCGTCTCGCGCACGCTGGGCGTGCCGGTGAGCAACCTGCCGCTCGACTACAAGGACGGCTACACCTACTCGATCGGTGCCGAGTACGACTGGTCGCCGAACTTCACGCTCCGCGGCGGCTTCGCCTACGAGCTCTCGCCGATCGTGTTCGCCAACCGCTCGGCGCGCCTGCCGGACGGCGACCGCTACATCGCCTCGATCGGCGCGAGCTACCGCTGGAACGAGAAGCTGACGCTGAACGTCGCGTACTCGCACTTCTTCCTCGACCGCAACCGGATCCTCTCCGGGCCGGGCCGCGACTACAACGTCGGCAACATCGCCTTCGCGGGCTACACGGACGCCAGCGCCGACATCGTATCGGTGGGCTTCCGCTACGTGTTCGGCGAGCCGGCCCGCCCGGTCGCCCCCGCGCCGCTGGTGCGCAAGTACTGAGGCCAGAGGTCCCGGGATCCCCAAGGGCCTCGGCCCTTGGGCGGGGTCCCGGGGCGGCGCCCCGGGTTCGAAATCCCTGCCCGGCTCTGCCGGGCAGGGCTTTCGACTGCAGGGCTCTGCCCTGCACCCGCGAAAGGTCTCGACCTTTCGAAACCATGACCCTCAGGACTTGATCCGCACGTAGGTGCCGGGCGCCGGTCCGAGGGAGGGGAGGGCGCCTTCCCCGGGGATACGGGCCGGGACGCGCTCGGGGGCCTGGGCCTCCAGCCACGAGAACCAGTAGGGCCACCACGAGCCCTTGTGCTCCGTCGCCGCCGCGATCCAGTCCTCCAGCCGGCCCTGCGCCTTCCCGCCGGTCCAGAAGCCGTATTTGGGCTTCGACGGCGGGTTCACCACGCCCGCGATATGGCCGGAGCCGGCCAGCACGTAATCGACCGGGCCGCCGAACTTCGACGAGCCCTCGAAGACCGAGAGCGCCGGGGCGATGTGGTCCTCGCGGGTCGCGAGGTTGAAGACCGGGACCTTCACCTTGGCCAGATCCAGCCGCACGTTGCCCAGCACCATCTTGCCCTTGGCGAGCGCGTTCTCCAGGTAGCAGTTGCGCAGGTAGAAGGCGTGGTTGGCCGCCGGCATCCGGGTGGCGTCGGAGTTCCAGTACAAGAGGTCGAAGGCGGCCGGCGGCTTGCCCTTGACGTAGTTGTTGACGACGTAGGACCAGATCAGGTCGTTGGGCCGGAGCATGTTGAAGGCGTTGGCCATGCGGGCGCCGTCGAGATAGCCGCGCTCGGCCATGCGGGCCTCGACCTGCCGGATCTGCGCCTCGTCGGCGAAGACCTTGAGATCGCCCGCATGCGTGAAGTCGACCTGGGTGGTCAGCAGCGTCGCGCTCTTGATCCGGGTGTTGCCGGTGGCGGCCTGGTAGGCCAGCGTGACGCCGAGCAGGGTGCCGCCGACGCAGTAGCCCGCGGCCGCCACCTCGCGCTCGCCGGTCGCGGCGCCGATCGCGTCGATCGCCGCCTCGATCCCCTCGCGCATGTAGCTCTCGAAATCCTTGTCCGCGTGCCGCGCGTCCGGGTTGACCCAGGAGATGCAGAAGACGGTCAGCCCCTGGTCGACCATCCACTTGATGAAGCTCTTCTGCGGGTTGAGGTCGAGGATGTAGAACTTGTTGATCCACGGCGGCACGATCAGGAACGGTCGCCGCAAGACCGTCTCGGTCGTGGGCGCGTACTGGATCAGCTCGATCAGATCGTTGCGGAACACCACCGCGCCGGGGCTGACCGCGACGTTGCGGCCGACCTCGAAGCTCGCCTGGTCCGACTGGCGCACCCGGAGCTCGCCCCGGCCCGCCTCGATGTCCTCCTGCAGCATCTGCAGGCCGCGCACGAGGTTGGCGCCGTTCTCCGCGAAGGTCTGCCGGATCAGCTCAGGGTTCGTCAGCACGAAGTTCGAGGGCGAGAGCGCGCTGGTCACCTGGCGCAGGTAGAACTGCGCCTTGTGGCGCGTCGTCTCGTCGAGCCCCTCGGCCTGGTCCACCAGATCCTCGGCCCAGCGCACGAGGATGAGGTAGGCCTGCTTGATGAAGTCGAAATAGGGGTTCTGCGTCCAGTCCGCGTGGGCGAAGCGCGGGTCCTTCGGTTCCGGGGACGCGACCGGCGGGGCGGGGTTGCCCTGGAGACGGACCAGGGTGGAACCCCAGAGCGTCACGAAGGCCTCGCCGAGCTTCGTCTGCGCCTCGATGCTCTTCTGCGGGTCGGAGAGCCAGTGCTCGGCGACGCTGCCCAGCGCCCGGCTCATCTCCTTCAACTCGTCCGAACCGCCCGCGCCCGCCTCCGCGGGCTTGAGGAACTGCGAGACGTTGCGGCCCATCGTCTCGACGAACTGGCCGGCATTGCGCGTCAGCGCCTCGAAATCGGGCACCTGCGGCGGCGGCGTGTGGGGGCTCGTCACGCGTGCGTCACTCCCTGTTGTCGCCGTCTCGCGGGAGACGGGCCGACCCATTGTCCCGACGCATCGGGCGGGGCCTCGTTTCCGACAAATTAAGGCGCGACCCGGAGATTTCGCCAGACCGATCGAGCCGCGGCCGCTACATCTCCAGCATGTTCTCGCCCCGCACGTTGTCGCCCCTCCGCCTCGCCCCCCTCGCCCTCGCCCTGGCGGCGGGCGGCTGCTCGGGCGATGTCGGGGGCCTGCGCAGCCTCGGCATCGGCGGCACGGCGCCGAAGGGCCCCGACGCGCCCGCCTTCGTGACCGGCACGCGCCGGGAGAACGCCGACTTCCTGCCGGTCGGCGTCTCGGCCCCGCCGCGGCCCGTGCGGGCGAAGTCGAGCGAGGGCCAGAAGGCGCTGGAGGCCGAGCTGGAGGGCGCCCGCAGCCGCAACCTCGCCCGCGGCCGGGCCGCCGAGAGCGCCGGCAAGTCCGTCAACCCGGCGGCGGCGCCCGCCGCGCAGTAGCGGCGGCAGAGCCGCGTCACAGCCGCGTCACAGCCGCCTTTTCGGGGTCGGCGAACCGGGACCTTCCGTGTTAGGAAGGCCGTTCGCATCCCCGGCAACCCTCGAAACGCCAGATCTCGAAACGCCAGACCCGGGACCGTGCGCGATGGACACCGCCATGACCGACTTTCACCGCATCAAGCGCCTGCCCCCCTACGTCTTCGAGCAGGTGAACCGGATCAAGGCCGCCGCCCGCGCCAACGGCGCCGACATCATCGATCTCGGCATGGGCAACCCGGACCTCGACGCGCCGAAGCACGTCATCGCCAAGCTCTGCGAGACGGCCGGGCGCCCGCGCACCGACCGCTACTCGGCCTCGAAGGGCATCGCGGGCCTGCGCCGGGCCCAGGCGAACTACTACCAGCGCCGCTTCGGCGTCTCGCTGAACCCCGACACGCAGGTGGTGGCCACGCTCGGCTCCAAGGAGGGCTTCGCCAACATGGCGCAGGCCATCACGGCGCCCGGCGACGTGGTGCTGGTGCCGAACCCGAGCTACCCGATCCACGCCTTCGGCTTCCTGATGGCGGGCGGCGTCATCCGCTCGGTCCCGGCCGAGCCGACCCCCGCGATGTTCCCGGCCCTCGAGAAGGCGGTGCAGCACTCGATCCCGAAGCCCGTCGCGCTCGTGGTCTGCTATCCCTCGAACCCGACCGCCTACGTGGCGGGGCTCGACTTCTACAAGGACCTCGTCGCCTTCGCGAAGAAGCACGAGCTGATCCTGCTCTCCGATCTCGCCTACGCGGAGGTCTATTTCGACGGCGAGCCGCCGCCCTCGGTGCTGCAGGTGCCGGGCGCGATCGACTGCACGGTCGAGTTCACCTCGCTCTCGAAGACCTACTCGATGGCCGGCTGGCGCATGGGCTTCGCGGTGGGCAACGAGCGGCTGCTGGCCGCGCTCACCCGGGTGAAGTCCTACCTCGATTACGGCGCCTTCACGCCGATCCAGGTGGCGGCGAGCGCCGCGCTCAACGGGCCGGACGACTGCATCCACGAGATGCGGGCGATCTACAGGAAGCGCCGCGACGCGCTGGTCGATTCCTTCGGCAAGGCCGGCTGGAAGATCCCGGCCCCGGCCGCCTCCATGTTCGCCTGGGTGCCGATCCCCGAGAAGTATCGCGGGCTCGGCAGCCTGGAATTCTCCAAGCTGCTGCTGGAGAAGTCCGACGTCGCGGTGGCGCCGGGCATCGGCTTCGGCGAGTACGGCGACGACTACGTCCGCATCGCCCTGGTCGAGAACGAGCAGCGCATCCGCCAGGCGGCGCGCAACATCCGGCGCTTCTTCGACAACGCCGACAAGACGCTGCACAACGTCGTGCCGATGCAGAAGGCCGGCTGAGGCGCGCCACGCCGCCCGGCCTTGTCGGCGGCCCGGCACCCGGGCGTGAAGCGGCCGGGCACCCGGCCGTGTGGCGGCCGGGCGACAGGGCTCCGCAAAGCCGCGCTCCGGGGCGCCCCCGCGCTTGTCCGGCGCGGCGCGCTGCGCGAGGGTCCGCCGAGGGGTCCTCAGTTTTTCGTGTCCGAGGGGTGCATGCGCCGCCTGAACCTGCCCGCCGCACTGCTCGCCGCCCTCGCGCTGGGGGCGGTCGCGGCCTGCGCGCCGAACCCGATCGTCGCCCGCGATCCCATCCCCGCGCCCGGGCCGCAGGACGCCTTCGTGTGCGACTCGCGCCCGATGCCGCTCAACACCTTCCGGACGAACTGCGACCCGGTCGCGCCCGAGCCGGTTCTGCGCGCCAAGGGCTGAGCGGGCCTGACGCGCCGGGGCCGAGACCCATATGAGGGGCCGGCGCGAGACAGGATTCGAGCATGGCCAGCGAGACGCACGCACGCAGCTTCATTCCCCTCGCCATCGCGGTGCTCACCGTATCGGACACCCGCGGGCTCGCGGACGACCGCTCCGGCGACACCCTGAGCCAGCGGCTTACCGAGGCGGGGCACCGGCTCGCCGACCGGGCAATCGTCACCGACGACGTGCCGGCGATCCGCGCGCGCGTCGAGGCCTGGATCCGCGATCCCGGCATCGACGTGGTGATCACGACGGGCGGCACCGGCTTCACCGGCCGCGACGTCACGCCGGAGGCGGTCGAGCCGCTGTTCGAGAAGCGCATGGACGGCTTCTCGGCGGTGTTCCACCGCATCTCCTACGACAAGATCGGCACCTCGACCCTGCAGTCGCGGGCGACCGCGGGCGTCGCCCGCTCGACCTTCATCTTCGCGCTGCCGGGCTCGCCCGGCGCCTGCCGCGACGCCTGGGACGGGATCCTGGCCCAGCAGCTCGATTACCGGCACAAGCCCTGCAACTTCGTGGAGATCCTGCCGCGGCTCGACGAGCACCTGCGGCGGGGCGCCTCCGCGTAGGGGTGGGTCAGCCCCGCTCGATGCGGGCGCTCAGGCGCCGCGGCTTGAGGCGCGGCGCGAAGACCGGACCGGCGAGCAGCCGGTCGCGGCGCACGAGGTCGCCGGCCCGCGCGCGGCCCGCGCCGACCACGCCCTCGCCGCGGGCGATCATCCGCAGGGGCAGGCCGGCATGGGGCCGGCGCAGGCGCGCCAGCGCCGTTCCGGGACGCGCCGTGCCGACGAAGCGGTCGAGGGTGCGGATCCAGCCCTCGGCCGGAACGTCGCCCGCCTCCAGGCACAGCACCCAGTCGCGCCGCGCGACGGCCGCGCCCGCCGTCCAGGGGCTCGCGCGGCCCGCGCGCACGACGAGCGTCGCCCCCGTGGCCTCGGCCACCGTCGCCACCCCCGCGTGCGCCGCCCCGGCGACGATCACCGCGTCGCCGACGAGCCCGGCCGCCACACCGGCGACGAGCGCGCTCAGGGTATCGGCAAGCAGGTCGATCGCGTCGGGCCCGTCGGGCCGGGCGATGTAGGTCACCGCGGAAAGCATGCGCGCCGATAACCGATTTCGGCAGCAAAGAAACCCTCTTCCCGCAGGGCTCGCGCCGCCAATCCCTGTACGGTGAACTGAAGCGGGGCTCGTTGCCCAACAAACAGGCGCCGCCTGGGCGGGGCCCGGCTACAGGATGGAGAGCCTCAAGCTCGACACGACGGCCTTCGCGGTGCCGGGCACGCAGCTCGCGCTGTTCTGAACCGTCAGGCGAAGGTGCGCGTGAAGGTGAGGCGGTGATGCGGGCTCCGGCCGCGGGCCGCGAGGCCGGCGCGGTGCAGGGCGGTGCCGTAGCCGACATTGCGCTCCCAGCCGTAATCCGGGTGGCGCAGGGCGAGGCGGCGCATCAGCGTGTCCCGCACGGTCTTGGCGACGATCGAGGCGGCGGCGATCTGCGGCACGAGCCGGTCGCCGCCGATGACGGCCCGGCAGGGCAGGGGCAGGCCCGGCACCGTGTCGCGCCCATCGACCAGCACGGGCGCGTCGAGGCCGAGCCGCAGCACGGCGCGGCGCATGGCGTCGAGGGTGGCGCCCCGGATGTTCAGGCGGTCGATCAGCGCCCGCGAGCCCGCCGCCACCGCGACGCGCCCGTGCTCGCGGATCAGGGGTGTGAGCACGGTTCGCAGGGCTTCGGGCACCCGCTTGCTGTCGTCGAGCCGCGCCAGCAGGTCGGGGGGGAGGGCGGCGGGATCGAACCAGACCGCCGCGACCACCACGGGGCCGCAGAGCGCGCCGCGCCCGACCTCGTCGCAGCCGATCGCGGCCGGGTAGCGCGCGGCCTCGGCCGGGTCGAAGGGGGGCATCGCGGGGTCTCGGGCGTGGCGGGGCGGCCGTTCTATGCGATCCGGCGCGGGCCGGGAATGCCGGTCCGGCGCTCTCCCTCCTTTGCGGCAGGGCAATCGCATATGCCGAGCGAGCCCTGAGACGAATGGAGCGCGGGTCCCCTCTCCCGTGCGGGAGAGGGGACCCGCGCTCCATTCGTCTCAGGGCTCGCTCGGCATATG